>JALUZI010000126.1 GCA_027012045.1 Desulfurococcales archaeon | reverse complement strand
TCAATATGCCCCTCCTCTCCACCAGCCTGGCCAGTACTGTTGACACGAGGCCTGGAGTGTCGAGGCATATCCTGTGACCCACGCATGGGGCCTCCTCGTACTCCTGGCAGTTGGGCCTGTAGACCGTCTCGGAGCTTATGTTGTGCTTCGCTATCAGTGAGGGGTAGAGGCTCGAGTAGTCGAGCTGGTATACCCTCCAGTAGAGGCCCGCCGCCGGTATCCTAGCGGCCCCCGCCAGGTCCGCCCTGGCCAGCTCCCTAACCGGGCGGAAGGGCTCCATCCTTGGGGCCCCCGGGTCGACGAGGTACCTCCTCCCATAGGCCTCACGGGCCTCGGCCGCCGTTAGGATCTTCCCTATGGGGGCTTGGTTGGCCATGTGGAAGGGGAGCCAGGAGACCCTCATCCACTCCAGGAGCCCCCACACCCCGACGAGGTTTCTCTCCGGGTCGAACCACAGCCAGCCTCCCTCCTCGGGGAGGGTGTAGCGGGCCTCGAGCCTCCCCACGACTATGTGGGGCCTGCACTCCTCCAGGGCTTCCACTACTAGGCGGGGGTCCCCCAGCCTCTCACCCTGCCCGGAGCACTCCACAATGTAGTAGTCTGGCTCCTCCCATGGAACCGCTAGCTCGCCGTGCCACGAGTATGCCTCGACACGGGCCACCCTGAGGGGCGGGGGCTCGTAGAGGGGGTCCCCCGGGTCCTCCAAAGCCCCCAAACCCCTAGATGACACCCTCACCCGGACCCCGGGAGGGACCCCCAGCCTCCAGAGGGCCTCCACTAGCGGGCCCGGGTAGGCGTTAACCCTCCTAGCAACTCCCCGCGACTCGAGGCGCGAGACGGCCGTCTCCAGGGCCCTGGGGTCGGGCGAGGAGGCGACAACCACGTCCACAGGCTCATCATACCATGGGGGGCGGAGCCACTCCTCCACCCAGGCGTCGAAGCCCTCCAGGCCCCCTGCGAGCCTCTCCGCCTCCAGGCCGTTTAGGGGGAGTAGGTAGGCCCTGTAGGAGGCTTCCACCCTGACGGTTAGGGGTCCCCCACTGCCAGCTATTGTTAGCTCTAGGCCTCCCCGCACCGGGCGGGCGTCTAGGAGGACCCCTTCCATTATTGAGACCCTACAGTACTCCCAGTGGTGGAGCCTGCTTTGGCGTTAACCGGCACCATTGTACGGGCTGGGGGTCCCCCGGCGACGGCGGTAATACACACTTCCAGGGGCGGGGGTCCCCCAGCGGGGTAGGAGGCCTCCCGGCCACGGATAACTCTCTAGGGATTGATTGAAGGCTTGGGGGACCCTCGGAGTTGAGGCTCACTGGTATAGACGGGTTGGACAGGCTTGTCAGCCCACTGAGGCGTGGCTGGATAGTCGAGTTCTATGGTGGAGAGGCCACGCTGAGGCTCGTCTACCATAGGGCTATAGCCGAGGCCTCCCGGCGCGGCAGGGTTGCAGTGGTGCATGTGCAGGAGTTTGGAGGCCTGAACCCCTACCTTCTCTCCAGGCTGGCGAGGATTGCTGGGGGTAGCGTGGACAACATTGTGGTTTCCAGGGCGTTCCGGCTGGGGGATGTGGCGGGCCTCATCAGGAGGGCTGTGGAGACGGGGGCTGAGACCATAGTAGTCGTGGACCCCTACCTCTACGCTCCCCGCTCGTGGAGGGGGTACGCGAGGCTCTCCCCCATCACTGCCGCCCTGAGGGAGGCCGCGGCTAGGGCCACGGTTGTAGTGGCGAATAGGGCGACGCGCTACGGCTCCCACTGGCTCCCGGAGGGCGGGGGCTTCCACCACCACAGCGTCCACGTCATGGTGAGGCTCCAGCCGGCCCGGAGAGGGGTGCTAGCGGTTCTTGTGAAGCACCCGTGGAAGAGGGCTCCCAGGATGACCCTCGTGCCTAGTAGCGAGGTGGTGGGGCTCTCATGGGTAGGACGGCGCCCTCTACTAGAATACTTGTAGAGGCTGAGATCGACAGGCTCCGCAGGGTCGCCTCGAGGCTGAGGGACCCCCGTGACCGGGAGGCTCTCGAGGAGATAATCGAGTACACCTACAGGGTGCTCGACGCCTACAGGTTCGAGGCCATGGCAGACCCCCTCGAACCAATAATCATAGCCGGGCTCCTCTACACGGCTAGGAGTTGCCGGGGCAGGGAGAAGCCAGGTATTAAAGCCCCACACGACAAATAGTGGAGTCGAGGGTAATACCATTGCCCGGTAAAGACGAGGTCCTCTACTGTGAGATGTGCGGTACGAGGATCGTTGGGAGACCCTACAGGGCGCTAGTAGACGGCGTTGAAATGGTGCTCTGCGCCAGCTGCTACATGAAGCTGGCCAGGAGCGGGAGAGCCGTCCTCATAAGGGAGCCGAGGAGGCAGAAGACCCTCCCCCGGAAGCCTGCCCCGAGGCCTAGGAGGCCGAGC
>JALUZI010000125.1 GCA_027012045.1 Desulfurococcales archaeon | reverse complement strand
CCCTCGTCTACAGCCATAATCCTATTCTCAATCCATTCGTAAGAATCAGAGAACCCTGATAGAACAGAAACCCCAGGATCAATAACTTGAGGATGCATATGACCATCAGTGAACCCCGGCATTACAACGGTCCTGTAATAACCATCAGCCCATTCAATGGGCAGTTTTACATCATATAGCACTCTTCCATGTATCACTGCTGTCTCTGCTTCTATCATTATACAGTCCCACTTTCTATGCCAACACTCCTTTAGTTTTCAGTATATCTTGGTGAACAAGGATTATTAACTTAGATTAACTTAGAATACCCGTTAACGAAAAATTTTATTCAAAAATACCCACCCCATTAATGCGGAGGTGACAAACATTTTGAATTTAGCACAGAGAATAGCTAAATGGGCATATGAGCTTAGTTACAATAAAATTCCAAGTGATGTTGTTGAAGAAACTAAGAAAAGGGTCTTAGATAGTTTCGCAGTAGCCCTAGGCGCGTTCTATGAGAAACCCCCATCTATAGCTAGGGCTTATGCTCTATACACGACAAGCCCCAAGTACCCCACCACAGTTTGGGGAACACTCATGAAATCGGCTCCTGATCACGCTACTTTCGCGAATGGATGCGGTGTCAGATACTTTGATTTTAACGACACATATCTAAGCAAGGAAGCCCTTCATCCCAGTGACAATATTCCAGCGATTTTAGCTGCTGCGGAGATGGTTGGTGCTGATGGTAAGAAAGTGATAGAAGGCATAGTAGCTTCCTACGAAGTAGCAGGCAGGCTCGCTGATGCTTACAGCATTCGTAGCAAAGGATGGGACCATGTAACCTATATTGCTGTAAGTAGCGCAGTAGGAGCAGGAAAGGTCCTAGGCTTAAACGAGGAACAGTTGACTAACGCCATTAACATAGCACTAACAACAAACAATGCCCTCAGACAAACAAGAGCCGGCGAGCTCAGCATGTGGAAAGGATGTGCTGCAGCCAACTCTGCCAGAAACGGACTGTTTGCAGCCATACTCGCATGGAAAGGCATGACAGGCCCCAGCCCTGTTTTCGAGGGCGAATTCGGCTTCTTCAATGTAGCATTAAACGGTGACTCCTTCGATATACCGGTTATGGGAGGAGAAAACGGGGCTCCCTTCAAAATGCTAGAGACTAGTATAAAGTTCTGGCCAGTAGAATACCATGCAATGAGCGCCGTAGACGCTGCCCTAAAGCTCAGAGAGAAAATACCGAACTTTGATCCCTCCAAAATACGTAAGATAAACGTGAAGACTTTTGATGTCGCATACAAAATAATAGTTAAGGATCCGGAGAAATGGGATCCAAAGACCAGGGAAACAGCTGATCACAGCATGCCATACATAATAGCAGCCGCCTTAATCGATGGCCACGTATGGCTAGACACATTCCGCCCCGAGAGAATACTAGCACAAGACATCAGGAATCTACTGTCAAAGATGAAAGTCGAAGTAGACGAGGAGCATAACAGAGTGTATCCTAAGGGCATAAAGAACACTATTATAATAGAGATGGATGATGGCTCAGTATACGAGGAGTCAAGCACTTACCCTCCAGGGCATTTCATGAATAAGCTTGACAGGAAAGGTGTAGAGGAGAAGTTCTGGAAACTCGTTAAAGACAAACTCGACGAGGAGAACGGTAGGAAAGTGATATCAATGGTGTGGAACCTGGAGAAACTAGAGGATATCTATCTTCTCCTAAGATTCCTCGCCATAGAAAAATGAACCCGTGGAACCTGGAGGTTTTATTTTCACTCAGTACCTCTTTCTATAGAACACTGCTCCACCAGCGAATCCTATTATTAAGCCGAGCACCGCTCCTATGACACTAATAACTGACGCTCTCCTAGCATCGGCACTGTACGATTTGATCTGCTCCTTCACAATGGTGTACTCCGTCTTCCAATATGTAGCGTTTCCCTTCCAGTACTCAACCTTATTATTGAGTTCATCGATCTCCTTCAACAGATTGTCCCTAGCCTCTCTAAGGCCCTTCACGGTGTTGTTCAACTGTACTATTTTGGCGGGGAAATCGTCCTTATACGCCTTGTAGACAGCAAAGTCTTTCGGGTCCATAGTCTTGTATAGGGGTTGTATGTTCATAGATTCCACCGTGCAAGGGGAAACTAACCCGTAGACCACTCTTATCCCTATTTCACTTGAACTTCCTGGGGCTATTTTCTCTATAGGATAACCAACCTCATACTCTACTCCTTTCATGCTTCCAGGAACATCAAAGGTCTTTATATCCATGAAACTAGGCGATCCTTTTAGAGGAGATATTAAACTCACTTCCCTTGTATCATTATTGAATAAACCCGCTGAAAGGAGGTTCTCTCTATGTAAGAGCTGGACAAATGCAGGTTTTATATCATGCCTGAAGACGCTCTTGTAATTCTCGAATGATGTATAGAGTATTGTGCCGTTCCAGTCATCTATTTTTTCTTTGGCATTGAATACTGTGAGTTTTAATATGAAGCTGGAATCACCTACGAGTTTTTTAGGGTATACTGGAGCGTTTGAGGGATTCGATATTACATAGTATACATCTATGTAAGGTTTATCTGAGTAGAAATATGTTATCATACTGAGGTTTAACGGCTCTATCTGTTTAAGCGCATCCATTGAAATTGGATAGAATAGTATTATAGCGGAGTCACTGCTATTCTCTATTATTCTTGCATTCCATTTTCCGAGCATGAGTGCTGTTGACGTTATGTTAACAGTTCTATTATTATATGTGACGCTGGTGGTTTTAACGTACTTGGTTGTGTAGAAATCTATTGAGAGCGTTGGAGATACTGGTCCAGCCTCTACTAGATTTACCTGGCTGTTACCTTCATTTAATACCCACGAGGTTATTCTTGCACCTAGCGATAGATTGAATGTTATCTCGTAGTATCTGTTTGTGACAGTAAGGTTATCTCCTTTCAAGTAAACATTAAGGTTGCTCCCAGAAGGCTGTGCGTTAGCAGGGATATATGCCAGTGAAGCTAGGGCTGGTGTGATAATTAGCAACAATAGCAGTAACCCAGTCTTCCTCATTTCTTCCACCATCTAGCACACATCCGAACAAGGTGATAATCACGGTTATTGGTTTAAATCTTCTAGTGTTATAGAGGAGGCTTAAGGGTTAGATAGCCGCGACTGGGAGGTAAGCCGAGTTGAGCCATGACGAAAAAACGGAAGTAACCGTTAGGGGGAGGGTTTTCAGTGGATTAGGGGAAGGAGAGTTCTACGTAAACCTTTATGCAAGGAATTTCCGGAGAGCCCTCGGGTTCACACCGTACCCTGGAACTCTTAATGTCCGGGTCGTTCCAGAGCACGTGGAAACACTCAACAAGAGGCTCAAAGAAGCTAATCCTATCATTGTCCCTCCTCCCCCGATTCAGGGGCTGAGGCTCGGGAAAGTTTACTTGTTCAAAGCCTTTCTTTACGATATCATGGTATACATTGTACGGCCGGAGTACACTGTATACAAGGGGGATGTTGTCGAGCTTATTTCACATGAGCATTTGAGAAATAAGTATGGGATAAATGATGGTGATATTGTTGAAATAACGATTTAGGTTTTCTTCGGCACCTCACCGAGTTTCCTCATGAGGAGTCTGGCAGCCACTATCAATGCGTCCCAGGTCGGGTTTAGCACAGGCGCGTAACCTATATCTGTGTGGAATAGATCCCATACTGTGCCTCCCTTTTCTAGTAGGGCGGCAATTACGTTTACACGCCAGAAAACGGATTCGTCTCTACCTACTCCCTGTGCTCCCAGCAACTTCCCTGTATCCTCGTCGGCTACCACTTTTAGGACAAACTTCTTGCCCCCGGGAACGTAGTGCGCCTTCGTCCTAGCTTCCAACTTAGCAGCAATCACATTGTATCCTAGCTCGCGTGCCCTAGACTCGGTTAGCCCTGTTCTTGCGATGGTCAAATCGAATGTTTTCAACGTGCTTGTACCTGTAGCTCCCGGGAATACCGCTTCCCTCCCTCCAATATTAGAGCCGGCTACATATCCCATTTTATTCGCTACTTGAGCGAAGGGGAACCAGTCCCTCTTCCCGGTTACAAGGTTTGTTGTCTCAACAGCGTCTCCCACGGCATATACGTCCTTCACACTGGTCCTCATGTGGTCGTCAGTCCATATGGCCCCGGTTTCACCTATTTTTGCCCCTATTTTCTCTGCAAGTGAAGTGTTGGGCCTAATGCCTACTCCTACTATAGTGTACTTGCCCTCGTACTCGCTTTTCTCCGTAATGACTTTTACAGAATTATCGGTCTCCTCGAAACCTACTGTTTTCTCTCCCAGAACGACTTCTACTCCATGCAGCTTCAGTTCTTCAATTATCGGGTCCACCATGTCCTCGTCCAGGCTCTTGGGTAGAACCTGGTTCATCATCTCAATTACACGTACCTTGAAACCGGCTTCTGTCAGTGTGTGAGCAAGCTCTAGTCCCACGTAACCGCTACCTACTATATTTATCACATCACCTTTTCTGAGCGACGTAATATCGTTTCTAATCCTGTACGCGTCGTTTAGGTGTGAAATGTATGATACGCGTTTCATCTCGGTTATCTCTGGAAATATTTTGGGAGCTAGCGACCTCGCTCCCGGAGCAATTACCAGGTAATCCCATTGATACTCCCTCGTCTCGCCTGTAGGATCTTTATATACTAGTGTTTTCTCGCTGGGATCTATTTCTACTACTTCATGGTGAATCCTAACATCTATACCCCTCTTGTTTATGAATTCCTCTATAGGATAATATGTCAAGTCCTCGAGTCTAGGCGTGATGCAACCTATATAGTACGGTATCCCGCAAAGGGCAAAGCTTATCCATTTGGTTTTCTCGAAAACCGTGACAGTGGACTGTTTGGATAACCTCTTAGCTCTAGAGGCCGCCGACATTCCGGCTGCTCCGCCGCCTATAACAGCTATATTCACTTCTAAGCACCTCCCAAACGGGTCTAGGTTACATTAGTGTTGATGAGTGGTTTTTTAACAGTTAGACACATATGAGTATGCAACGGGGGTTTCAGGTTTAAATGGGAATAGACTATTCAAAGTACCCGTTTCTCACAAGGCTTAACGATTACTTCGCTGCGAAATACAGGTATGTCCCCAGCCTAGATGTTATCTTGAATAATAATAGGCTGAAAGATCTAGTGGTTGAGAGAATAGTAACAGCTGCCAGGGGCCGGGTTTTCACGGGAGGAAACGTTCCGAGCGAGGACCTGATAACAACTTTCCACATATCTATACTGGTCGTTAAGGAAATAGGTTCTAAATGGTTGCAAGGAAGATTCGCGAACTACGAAGCCGAGCGTTCCTATAGGTTTTTACAGGAGGAGGACTCGTCCTCCCTGATAGAAATCCTCAGACTCGCCGGGGTTGATGTAGGTAAGCTGAGCAAAGAGTTCAAGTTACTAATAGGGGTAACTAGGTCGGGTAGAGAGGTTTTCGACGTTTATGACTTTGTTATAGGCTTCCAGGACTACTTAAGGTACACTAAGAGGTTCTGGGGTGACAGTAAGTGGAAGCTTGTGAACAGGCTCCTATCCAAGGGTTATGTGTATGTTAAAAAAGAGGAGCTTGTAAGGATAGGAAAGGAGGTTTTCTATAATATAATAATGAGGTTATTCGAGGAAGTCGAACTGGTTTCTGGAGGAGAATTGATCGCTGATTTAGCTTCCAAGGTAAAGAACAGTATACCCAGTAAATATTACGCAGCCGAGAAAACACTAGGTGAATCCGGTGTAAAAGGCATAGTAACAGAAGCTTTCCCACCATGCATAAAGAAAATCTATAATGCCATGCTCAAGGGTGAAAACCTGAGTCACCATGAAAGATTCGCTATAGCCACATTCCTACTCGCACTAGGAGCAGACACAGAATACCTAGTAGATCTCTTTAGAAATCTCCCGGATTTCAACGAGAAAATAACGAGATACCAGATTGAGCATCTGGCTGGCAAAAGAGGAAGTGGGAGAAGATACAGCCCCTATAACTGCGAGAACATGAGAAGCAGGGGTCTCTGTGTGGCAGACTGCGGTGTAACCCACCCCTTATCATACTATTACCGTGAGCTAAAGAAGCTCAAGAAGGCCCGGGGTCAGCTTCAATCATCTCACGAAGGTTCTCAGCAGTAGATACCCCTGCCTCCCAAAGCGAATTTACCCTAGTGACAACCTCGCCGAGATTTTCCATTGACACAACATTCAATCCATTGATTTTCAGGGGAAGAGTGACTTGTATCGAACTCATTATTTCCACTACGATTTCTTCTCTTAAACTGAATATACAGCTGTGTTTAAACCCTACTTTTCTAGCTATATCGATGATCCATTGAGCCCATTTCAGGTCTTTACAATTAACATGGATTATGGGGCCAGTTACTCTAAGCCACAGATTCTTGT
Source organism: Desulfurococcales archaeon (assembly GCA_027012045.1). Lineage (GTDB taxonomy): Archaea > Thermoproteota > Thermoprotei_A > Sulfolobales > Acidilobaceae > Tiamatella. The sequence goes on along the minus strand of JALUZI010000125.1, from coordinate 19,465 downwards.
ATGCAGGGTCTTCCAAGTATTTTATTATGGTGCCGCTGTCAATTTTGCCGTGGATCTTATAAACTACAGTAGACTCCTCCCTATCCCAGGGCCGCGTGCCTTCTATAAGTGTTATCCTGCCAATGCAACTACTAGTTGTATAGAGCCCGTCTTTCCGGAAAAACGCTTCCAAAAGCCCCTCAATCCCCGGGTCCAGGTATCCTATTTCCCTGTCCTCCAGCATTCTCCTATAGAAAGCCTGTTTCCTCTCAACCCAGCTATTGCTCAACACAGTTTCACCGTAACCACGTATTGCCCATATCTAGGCCCAACTGTTCTCACTAGCCTCGTCCTCACAATCTCAACATCTTTGAAACCTAGTCTTAATAGTTTCTTCCTAATAGACCCTCCTACTACGTCAGGAGTTGTTCCCCGCTCCATTCTCCGGTGTAGATATATGTGTAGGTATCCACATTTATCCAAGGCTTCTACCGCTACTGGCAGGTATGAAATCGCTTTCTCGGGATACGGCATAATCACGTGTTGAAACTTCTTTTTCTCACTAACAAGAACGGACGTTATTATTGCCGCATCGCCATGGAAAGCGTATACTTTGCCCTCGACTTTGTTGAGCCTTATATTGTCTAAAAGATACTTGTACGCGTGTGGATTGATATCTATTGCATAACTCTTTACATCTTTTCTGCATGCAGGAATGATTGAGAAGAACCCTACTCCGGCGAACATGTTTAATATTCTCTCTCCTGGCTTGACAAACCGTGCGAACCATCCATGCTCATAGTTTAGACGAGGCGAAAAGTATACCTTTCTTATGTCAAGCCTGAAAGAACACCCGTGCTCCCTGTAAACGGTTTCACTAACGTTTCTACCCGCTAGAAACAGGTATTTCCTTGTCTTACTCACATCAGATACCGGGGTATAGGCGAGCCACACGCTTTTGACGTTCTTAACCCTCTTAATGACTTCGACAGCTATTTTCCTGTACACGCCGAGTAACTCGTCGCTTGGAGGTAGATAAACAGGTTTCCTCAGAACAGCCACGTCACCGACAATTTCTAGGCGAGGCCACAGCAAATCCCTGCTTACACCTAAATCCTCTGCTATATTTACCAGTATCCTGTCCTTGTCACTCATCTCCCATGCATCCCATTCCTTAACTACTCCAAGTAGGGGACAGGGAAAAATATTACATGCCTCGAACGGTTCTTGAATACACGGTGTTCTATATGGTTGAAGACTGGGAAATTGAGGCTCACAAGCTTGTTGACGCCATGCAGAAACTAGGCAATCCCCACAGACAGGTAATGAAATATTTCCTGCTATATCGTAGCGTTGGCGACCTGCTCGCTGTGAGGGAACTCAAGGAGAAATATGGGATAAAGGATGCGGAAAGAGTGATCATAGAGTTGATAAACAAAGGTTTGCTGGAAAAGGGAGATGGATGTATAAACCTTCCACCTCCGTTAAGGAGATATGTAGGTAGGAAGAAAGCCAAGATAACATTATGACTCGTACACTAAACATCCGGCAAAAACCCGTTAGACCTAAGTGGACCACTAGTAATACCACGTATCGTAGTAACTGTGTTCTCCTACCATGTAAAGCCTGTCAGAGAATGCACGGCACACACTCTGTAAAGGACATTTCCCTTCTCCAACGCAAAGCGGTTCATCGCGCCGGCATGTTGTCCTCCCGAAGCTCCATAGGAAGTCATCGAGAATAAACGGGTCAACACCTGTTTTCTGTGAGACGATCTTGAACGCCATTCTCGTGTAGTACCTAATAACAACGTCTTCGTCGAAAGTAAAAGGTTTGCGTGCCGCTATTTTCTCGAGGAAGCTGCTTTCAACGTCGATTAACCCCCATCTTATGGCCAGCCTAGTTAAATGGTTATCTACTGGTACCTCCTTGTTCCAAGGGTCGACAAAGGATATCACATTCCTTCTCTCCAAGAACTTCGCCAAGAGAAAAGGTTTCTTCTCAACAGGATCCTGGTAAGCCGTAAAGTTTTTCACGAGCTCGATAAAGCCCTCACCACTGTTTCTCAAGTACCCCTTGCTCCTCTCTATAATTCCATACGCACGTCCTCCGAAGACGCCTCTTAGCTTCAAACCAAGATCTCTCAGCAGTATCGTCCTAAGCTTCAAGTCTACAGGTCTAGTTTTGCCATCTGGCGAAAGCCATTTCCTGACATCGTCCTCTGTGACCCGGGACAAGTATTCTGCTGTGAAGAAACCCGGGTTCTCATTAAACATCTTCATGCCAAGCCGGTATAACAAGTCTGCACCGTGGTACTTTTCACCATCAACCACAGCTTCGTAGGGCTTGCCGGGCCTGCTGAGCCTATGGTCCATGGAAACCATGACTAGGAAATACATTGTAACACTTTCATAATCAGTTCCTGGAGGAGGATAGTACCTGGGGTCCGTGAAGTCCTCTGTACCGGATTCTTTTATTAGTTTTTTCAGAGTCCTTGAAACCTCCTCTATTCTATGAATATTCAACTTAAGACCAATCATTTGGGTGAACCTCTGCTCTTCCCTCGATTATCTGGAAAGCCTAAACGAAGTACAGGTCAATCATTTTCGCCTGCCTGCTCGAATATATCTTCCTCCTGCTTAGAGTTCTAAAATAGATACTGTTGGGTGTGATTATGGCGTAATCGTAAAGTGCTCCATATATAGGTTCAATTGTTAGATAATATAGTTTCCCCCCGATTACGGTGTACCTTGCTTCAAAGAATCCTATTTCAAAACGGGACATATTCCCCTTAATCCCTGCCTTTTCAGTAGGACATCCAGTTATCTGGTCTTCGAGCTCTATGTATACATGTTTGTGCCTAGAACCCTGGTAGTCGTATTCCTCGACGAAACCACTGGTTCCCTCTAATGAGAAGTCTCTCTGAGAAAGCCTCATGCTTGTACGGCAACTATTCATTATAAGTTCGCTGGCTCCCTTTAACTGTAGTTCCCCGCCAGGCCAGTTGACATTGATTGTATCCGTCATCTCTCAACACAGTATTAATTTAAACAAAAGGCTTACCGCATAAAATAGTTAAGCAGGGTGCTTAGCGGAGTGGATAATGTTTACTTGGTACGATATGCGGAACCAGCGGTTAAAGGATCATACACCAGGTCTAGAATGGTTTCTAGGCTGATGTCTAATATTAAGAAAGCCCTTTCATTCAGGAATGTTGACGTTGGTGGGATCAGTCATGAATGGGCTAGAATTATACTCCATGTAGATTCCCATTTACCTGTCATAGACGAGGTTCTCTCACGCGTATTTGGGGTCAAGAGCTTCTCACCAGCCTTCAAAATAGATTCATCCGACTTACGCGTGATAAGCAAATACGCTGAACGGCTTTTCTGCAGTAAAGTTAGAAACAAGGAGTTCATGGTAAGGGTAAGAAGGACGGGCAACCATGAGTATACTAGCAAAGACGCTGAAAGAGAGATAGGAGGTTTCTTATTCGACAACTGTAATCCTCGGAGGGTAAATCTAACATCGCCAGACTACGCTATCTATGTGGAAATAAGAGGAGACACCTCATATCTCTACGATCAAATAATTAAAGGCCCCGGAGGCCTGCCTGTAGGAAGCGAGTCAAGGGTTCTATCCTTGTTCAGCGGAGGCTTTGACTCCACAGTTGCATCCTGGATGGTCATGAAGAGGGGTTCTCCGGTCGACCTTGTTTACTATGATTTTGGCACAGAAGAGAACTGGAGTATAGCCCTGGAGCTGGCTGAGAAGCTTTACAGGGAACATGTTATGGGCCAGTTCACAATGAAGCTTTACAGAGTGGATTTCCATGAAACAGTGAAAACTGTGTCAGAAGTGGTAAGAAAGAACTACCGCATACTTGTGACTAGGAGACTAATGTTCCAGCACGCTGCTAAACTCGCTTTATCTAAGAACTATCTATCCATAGTTACAGGGGAATCGTTGGGCCAAGTGTCAAGCCAGACTGTGGAGAGCATATATGTCACGTCATCCCATCTGCAAGTACCTGTACTGAGACCTGTGATAGGCCTTGATAAAGACGAGGTTATAGCCAAAACGATCGAACTAGGCTTATATGACATAGCGTCACGCCAGAAAGAGTTTTGCTCCACCAAGGGTGTATACGCTTCTCCAAGGCCGGATCCCTCGATATTCAACGAGGAACTCTTAAAGGTTACTTTACTACTGGAAGACCTGTGGCCCCCCAAGATAGACGTATTCAAGATCAGATAAATCAATGGAACTGCGGGGATGACGAGTTTGGAGGGCCTGAAATCGGTGTGGAAGCCCTCGATCACTGACCCATGTTTTTCTTCCCTATGGTCAAGTGTTCCCCTGCGTCTACGACGATTTCTTCGCCTACTATTAGGGTTTCAACGGTCTTGCATGCAGATAATAGGTCTATAATGTCCGCTGTGCGGGTATCGGCTAGATAGCTAGGCGGCTCGTTAAAGTTGTATATGGCTATAAAAGCCGGTTGGCCCTCGGCGATGCTCCATCTCATTCTTCTTGCATTGTATGCTATTTTAGAGTTGGATAACAGGCCTTCGGGTCCTGCTATGCACGGATTATATGATAATCTGTTAACCATTGCAGGAGCGTTTAGATCTTTGTAGAACACTATTCTTTCACTAGAGTCTAGATATATCGTGTTTTCAGCCGGCTCTCCCTCGAGCAGGTGCTTGGTTTCCAGGCAATTACGCTCGGTGCCTGGGCACTTTCTCATTATAGCGTTTATCCTTATACCAGCTTCTCTCTCCAAGTCCAGGGAAAGCCCGTAAGACGGTAGTTCTACCCCTACAATGCCTACTCCATGTATGCTTAGGTCAAATAAACCCCTATTCACATAGCTTTTGACTTCACTAGCTCTTTCCTCGAGCAACCGGAAGCGCTGGTCTAGGAACCCCCTGTTATATGGGTGAATATCGTATAACCCTATGTCCGTGTAAGCCATTCCTAGAGCCGGAATTATGACTCTATTAGGGCCTCCTATAATTAGTGTGGCGTACTCATAGTCCTCGGGAACCGGTTGGCTACCCACTTTCTCGACGACACCGTCTTTTATATAGATATATCCGTTCCTGATGAAATGGTACTCATCAAGGAAAATCATGCTACCTCTAGCCAGTACGTCTACCATTAAACCCCACCTGTCAGACATCTTCATTTACTAAACTTTAAACCCTTCCACTGAAACCTTGTTTCTATCATGGAGTATTAGAGGGAGAAAAGTTTGAGTGACGTAGTTAGTAGTACTGACGACACTTACGTGTTGAGCCTTGACAGCATAATGGATGGATCGGCTAGGCGTTTCTTGGAAAGAATAAAGGAGCCTCTGGTATACGTCCACAGGTCTGTGCTTGACTACCTTTTCCACGAAGCAAGAAAAGGCGTTACAAGAGCGATCACGGGTATAGGAGAACTCGAGAAAATACATGACATTGTCGTCCTTAATAATCACGGGGAGATAGTGTATTATAATGAAGGGTACAGACCTGGAGCCCCCGTGTCTGAGGAGTTAACCAGGAGTCTAACTAGGAACCTAGCAAAAGAGACAGGCTCCATACTGGTTACGTCAGATATGATGGAGGCATCAGCATCCCGGGCTATGGGGATCAAAGTCCTTTACCTCGGATCCGCGGAGAAGGTCGAACTAAGAATTTCGAGGTATTTCGACGATAAAACAATGAGTGTCCACTTGAAGGAGGATGCTTATCCTATCGCGAAAAAGGGAAGGCCTGGAAAGTGGATATTTGTAGTACTTGAAAAAAGGAAGATGAAAAGGGAGGAACTCGAAGACATATCTAGAGAGCTTATAGAAGCTGCCGTGGCATCGCCTAAGGGGTTTATAGAAATCGACCGGGAGGGCTCGTCGATTATTCAGTTGGGTGATTATAGAATTGTTATCACTCGACCGCCGCTGAGTGAGGGCTGGGAGATCACTGCTGTTAGACCGCTCGTAAAACTTAGACTCGAAGACTATGATCTGCCAGAGAAACTAATGTCACGGCTGACCGAACGAGCTGAAGGAATATTGATTGCAGGAGCCCCTGGTATGGGTAAAACCACGTTTGCACAGGCCCTGGCAGAGTTCTATATGAGGATGGGTAAAATAGTGAAGACCATAGAGTCCCCCAGGGACATGAGGCTTCCACCCGAAATAACGCAGTACTCGAAGAACTACGCCAGCCTAGGAGAGCTACACGATATACTACTACTGTCAAGACCCGACTATACAGTCTTCGACGAGCTAAGAAACGATGAAGACTTCAAGCTATACATAGACCTGAGACTGGCCGGTATTGGAATGATAGGAGTGACCCACGCAACATCACCCATAGATGCCGTCCAAAGATTCATGAAGAGAGTAGAACTAGGTATGATACCGAGTATCATAGACACGGTAATATACGTCAATAATGGAAATGTAGAAAAAGTATACGAGTTAAAGATGACTGTTAAACTGCCAACAGGTCTACGTGAAGCCGAACTATCCCGCCCCGTTGTCGAGGTTAGGGATTTCATAACGGGAGACTTGGAATACGAGATATACACATTCGGGGAGCAAACAATGGTTGTTCCGGTCAGAAAACAAGCGCGTTCAGATGGTACTGAGAGGAAAATATTGCACAGGATATCAACGATACTCCCTGACGCCGAAGTTGAGTTCAAGGGCAATAGGATACTCATCAAAGTCCCTAGAACCAATACGAAGAGTTTGGCCAAGAAGGTTAAGAGAATAAAGAGAATGGCCGAGAAATATGGTTATGATGTGAACGTGGCAATCTTCTAGTCTCTAACCATATATTCAGTGATGTTTTTCACGCTATCACTCATACCTACAATATTCTCTAGAGACAATACGTTCGGCGATGAGTCAAGGTCAACTCTGAAGTTTCCACCCCTAGTCTCTTCAAGCGTTTCTACGGGTATGAACTTCCAGTCAGTACGATCGACGATCTTAACAGCAATGAACGCCATCCCCCCTGCTCTCTTTGCAAACTCCTTTAACCGCTCGACCTTAACTCTATCCAAGTAAATGACTGTTCTTTTCCATCTGACCTTTATTTCAAACACGAAAATACGGCCATTTCTAATAGCGACAAGGTCAGGTTGAACTATTTCCTTGGCTCCTCCACCGCTACCAGGTCCTCTCACAACAGCGAAGCCTTTAGCCCAGAGTTTCCTGGCAAGAGATCTCTCGTAATAAAAGCCCTTTTGCCTACTGGTCCTTTTACCCATTGCTGGTCATCCATCAAAGCCGGCTAGGGTTTATTCTTAGTTTCCACGAACATATAAAGCTCTACTAAGATAAAATAAGAATGGATATAAGGGTGCCCGTCATGGCGTCTAGTATTGCCCTGGAAACAGGTGGATTACTACTACTGATATTCCTAATAATACTAGCTAGCGCGATCAAAATAGTCAAAGAATATGAGAGGGCCGTCATATTTCGCCTGGGCAGGATTGTAGGAGCGAAAGGTCCAGGTTTATTCTTCATAATACCCGGTATAGATAAAATGATCAGGGTCGACCTCAGGATAACAGTAGTCGATGTACCCCAACAAGAGATCATCACAAGAGACAATGTTACCGTGGGAGTAGACGCCGTTGTCTACTACAAAGTAATAGACCCTGTTCTCGCTGTAATGAAAATCGAGAACTATCATTACGCAGTAATGATGCTGGCCCAGACTACTCTGAGGGATATTATAGGCCAGGTTGACCTGGACGATCTTCTCACCAATAGAGAAAAAATCAATATCAAGTTACAGAAAATACTCGACGAACTAACGGATCCGTGGGGAATAAAAGTTACACAAGTAACCATAAAACAGGTAAAACTACCGGAGTCGATGCTAAGGGCTATGGCCAAACAAGCAGAGGCCGAGAGATGGAGGCGTGCCAAGATAATAGAAGCGGAAGGCGAGAAGCAGGCAGCAAGCATTATGGCTGAAGCAGCCAGTTTCTATGAAGCCCATCCGGTAGCCCTCAGACTGAGGGAGCTTCAGACACTTATTGAGATAGCCAAAGAGAAGAACATGATCATAATAGCCCCGCAGCATTTGGGTGCTGTTGAACTCGCAACAGCCATCTCGTCAGCGAACAAGGCAATGTCCAACTACACCAAACAGCAGGGGTGACTCGTCCCAACATGAAGAAAAACGCTACAACAGTTTCTCTATTTTTAATAGTTCTCCTATCCTTCCTACTGCCAACATTACACTGGATACCCAACACAGCATACGCGTACCAGGACGCTAAATACAAGTATGTCACGGGCGCTGTGGTTATATCGATTAATGGAATGATAGATTCGTCGACACAGGAATACGTGGAAAATGCCATAAAGTATGCTGAGGAAACGAACTCTCTACTAGTAATAGAACTCAACACTCCTGGAGGATTCCTGGATCCCGCGATGAACATCGTGATAGACATAGATAAAGCCACCATCCCCGTAGTAGGGTTCGTCGTGGATAAATGGGCGGAGAGCGCAGGTACACTTATACTCGTCTCATGCCATATTGCGGCAATGGAGCCATACACGCAGATCGGTTCAATGCAACCTATAGAATATAACCCGAGTACAGGTAGCTATAAACCCGTAAATGAGTCGAAGATAATTAACCCTATACTAAAATTCTTGGATGAACACGCCGGGTCCAAGGGCAGAAACACTACGGTTCTCCACAAGTTTGTGACTGAAAACCTAAACCTAGGGGCCCGAGAAGCTTTGAGACTGGGTGTTATAGATCTTATAGCTGACAATTTAACAGATCTCCTAGCCAAAATAAACGGTACAACTGTAAACTTGACATCTGGGTATATTGTGAAAATCAAGCTGAACAGTTTAACTGCAGTCAAATACAGCCCCTCCCCGCGCCAGGTGCTCGTTCACTCGCTCTCAGATCCTATAATATCAGGTCTCCTGCTCTCACTAGGTGTTATGATAATAGTGTTCGCCATACTAGCTGGCCACGCGCATTTCCTAGGGTTAGGTGCACTGCTAGTCCTCTTAGGACTTATCGGGTCAGGTTACAGTGTAAACACAACCGTTCTATTACTCTTGCTAATAGGTTCGATACTACTTGTGATAGAACTCTACACGCCAGGGTTCGGTCTAATTGGTGGAACTGGAATTGTAATGTTAACATTGGGTCTTATATTAATACCGGCATCATCCAATATAAGCATCTCTAAAGCTTATGCAGATCAGCTTCTTTACGCCGTGTACGCGTTGGGTATAGGTATGGGACTGTTCTTTTCATTTATAATATACAAGATAGTCAAGGTACGTAAAAAACCATCCTTCGAGTGGAGATTGAAAGGTAAAATAGGAAAGGCTGTCACCGACATAACCCCAGGTAAGGAAGGTTTTGTCTTGGTAGAAGGGGAATACTGGAAGGCCACTAGTTCTGAACATATAAGTAAGGGCGAGGAGGTAATCGTAATAGACCGCAGGGGTTTATTATTAATTGTTTCGAAGAAAAATAAAGATAGTGTTGCTTTTAGCTAGCATCCATTTTCATAAATAGTCTTTCTAAGCTCCCTTAGAATATCGTAAACGTCATCAAGTGCTGTCTGAACATTCATATGGATTCCTCTGTGTTTACCTGACTCCCGAAACAGTTCATTGAGATTATCCTCTAGAAATTCCAGCCTGGAAAAAACCCTGTCAACCAGAGTAATAGGGTCCTCTGTTTTATTTGACTTGCTTCTCAACAGGCTCAGACCCCACAATATAATCAATGGAATCCTTCAGTGACGTGTATATGTTTACTATACCTTCAGAAACGATTTTCCTTGTTTCCTCCTGTTTCTCCACATCCTCCAGGTCGAACGTGCTATATGTAGAGAAGCTCTCGCTGATAACTAGGATGGATATGCTCCTCAGGCTTCGCAGGTAGCCGTAGGAATAAAATATACTTGTATCTCTATCAACGGCACAAAGGCGTGGGGCTTTTATCAGGGAAGAGATACGGCCCTCTTTAAGGTTTAGATGCTTGCCGATGTACCCTAATGAAAGAACTACGCAACCCACAGCTCTTGGGCCTTTCTTTTCTTCACCCAGTTGTATAAGTCTGCTCATTAGCGTTCTCTTTGTTTTGAAGTAAATATCGAAGTCTGGTATAGCAGGGAGCTTCGGATCTATTATCTGGTCACTTATAAAATCCTCTCTAACAGCAGCTCTAGCTATAACTATTCCTCCCGGCTGAATTTCCTTTGTTATGCTGTAAGCCGTGCCTAGCTTGAAGGCTATCCTTACACCAGCAGTGGTCATATCGCTTAACAGGCTTAGCGTTAAGCTAGGTATAGACGGATAGTAGATTACCACAGCGTCAACAGACTCTGCCGCCTTGATTATAATTCCGCTAATACCGTATTCCCCGTTGAACGAGTCCAGCATGTTTTTCGACTCAATCATACTTATCTGGTCGAACGCCTCCTTGGAATCCGTTAGGAAAGCTATTCCGGGCATGCTTCTAGGTATCCCTGTTTCCTTGAATGTTGAGTAGAACCTGCTCATTATACAATCCCCGCCGACAAATTCTTGTATGCACTATAAGGGTTTATCACTTTTCACGGCATGTAAAAGTGTTCAAGGGGGGTCAAACCTTTTATTTCAACCCGGACCCCCCTTTTTATAGGGGGGTTCGCCATGAGCAGGCAGGAATTAATATCGAACGAGGTTGCGGGGTTCAGGGTTGTAGGCAAGCACGTCTATGGGAACCTTATTGACTGTATGAACGAGAACCTGTTGTCGGACGTAGAGGAGCTTAAGAGGATAGTTATTGAAGCCGCTGAAGAGGGTAATATGACTCTACTAGATGTTAAAGCATGGAAGATAGGTTTAGGAGTGTCTGTTGTGGCTATAATACTAGAGAGCCATATAACAATACACACCTGGCCAGAATACAAGTATGCGACAGTAGATGTTTATTCATGCGGGTCACACACCGATCCCCACAAGGCATTCGAGTATATAGTCTCCGCATTGAAGCCGAGAAAAGTTGAGATGGGTAAAGCGTCAAGGTCGCTGGAATAGGTTCGGGAGGGGTTAATCCCCTCCAATTATTTGCTAACTAGCCAGGCTATATAAGTCCAAAGAACCTTTTTATCAGTAATATCGCGATAACCGCAGTTACTCCTATACCTGTAAACCTTGCAAACCCAGATAGAAGCTTCTCTCCACTTATCTTACTAAGGTATATCCCCAGAGAACCTATTATAGCCAGTCCTATACCTAGGGAAGCCAGAAAAGCTGTAGTTACGCTTGCATTAAAGAAACCGGCCACTATGAAAGGTAGAGACACCAGTATTGGAAACAAAGTCGCCCCGAACCCGCTCCATAATGCTACATAAATGGGAATATACCTGGCAGCCTTGTAGTAGATACTATCCTCGTCTAACTCGCGTGCGATGTGGGTTTGTATTTTCCTTAGTTCTCTCTCGCGTTCAGCTTTTTCAGACAAGTAGACACCTAGTGTTGCACTGAAAAACCCCATAGCTATGGCTGCTCCAATTATTCCGAGAGCCAGTATCTTGGGATCTGTTTGATTGGAATAGCCGCCGGCGGCTACACCGAGTGATGTTAGAAGTGAGTCAAACGCGTTTGTTATAAACATTCTTCTAGCTATAGAAGAGACTTCCCCGTTCCTATCTATTGCTCTGATGACGTCGAGGAATTCCATTGTTCTATCGACCCTTAATCCATGGTGGGGTCTAGTTACGAGGATTGGTTACTTTATACCACTGGATCAAGCTTTGTAAGCTACTGCCTCGATCTCAAGGTCGACTCCTAGGGGTAAATTTGAGACCTCGACGACTACTCTGGCAGGCGGTAACCTCTTCCCTATGATCTCTGAGTATACTTTGTTGAACTCTGTGAACTTCGAAATATCCTTAAGATACACCGTAACTTTTAACAATGTATCAATACTCCCCCCAGCAGCTTCTACTATTTTTATCATATTGAGAATGGCTTGCCTAGCTTTCTCCGAGAAATCTCCCTCAACCAGCTTGCCTGTTTCAGGGTCCAAGGGAATCTGACCTGAAACAAAGATAAGGCCGCCATATATAATTGCCTGACTATACGGGCCGACAGGCTCTGGTGCCTCCCTAGTATAAACAGCCTCTTTCAATTCAACCATACACCATTATCTCGATATAAATGTGGTGGGCCCGCGGGGATTCGAACCCCGGACCACCCGGTTATGATTCCCGGAAGAGGGCTTTCCACCACCCTTCTGCCGGGCGCTCTACCTAGCTGAGCTACGGGCCCTGTTGCCGGTTTCACAATTAATGCTGGCACGAAGTTTTTAAGGGTTACTTCCATGATGACAGGTATTTCCGCTGTTCCTCGGTGAGGACATCTATGGTTATACCCATACTCTTCAGCTTCCTCTCGGCAACCCGCTCGTCTATTTCCATAGGCGGGTTGTATACCTTGTTCTCAAGCTTCCCCTTGTTCTCGACGATATACATAGCTGCAAACGCTTGGTTCGCGAAGCTCATATCCATAACCTCGCTGGGATGGCCTTCCGCGGCAACGAGATTCACTAGTCTCCCCTCACCTATTAGGTAAACTTTCCTCCCGTTCTCGAGAGCATATTCTGTTAGATTATCCCGTATCACCCGTTTACCCACAGCTTTCTTTTCAAGCGTTTCAACGTCGATTTCCACGTTAAAATGCCCTGCATTAGCAAGAATTGCACCGTCCTTCATTTTTAGAATGTCCTCATAGCTTATGACATTCTTGTCTCCAGTCGCAGTTACGAATATGTCTCCTATTTCCGCTGCCTCATGGATACTCATAACAGTATAGCCATCCATTACAGCCTCCAACGCCCTTATTGGGTTGACCTCAGTTACTATTACGTTTCCACCCATACCCCTCATTCTCATCGCGATGCCCCTGCCAACCCAGCCATAGCCAGATACAACCACTTTTTTACCCGCAATCAAAACATTCGTTGCCCTCAGCAATCCATCTACAGTGCTCTGGCCTGTTCCATACCTGTTATCGAACAGGTGTTTAGTGTAAGCGTTGTTAACCGCTATAACAGGGTACATCAGCTTACCCTCCCTCTCCAGCGCCCTAAGCCTGATGACGCCTGTAGTGGTTTCCTCGCTTCCGCCGAGAACTTCTCTGGCTATCTCAGGGTGTTTCTCGTGGAGAACCGCGTGTAGGTCTGCCCCGTCATCTATCACAATATCCGGTTTAGACAGGGCTACCTCTTCTATGCATCCAAAGTACTCCTCTGTAGTTTGGCCTCTCCAAGCGCAAATATTAAAGCCCTCCTCGTATAGAGCGGCGGCGATATCATCCTGTGTTGAAAGAGGATTGCTACCGGCTAGATAGACATCTGCACCTAGCTCTCTAAGCGTTCTGACGAGGACGCCTGTCTCTTTAGTAACGTGCAACACTGCACCTATCTTTACCCCCTTAAGGGGTTTAGAGTCACCGTACTCTTCTCTCAAGCCTACAGTTACAGGCATAAACCTTTCAGCCCATTCCAGTTTAAGTTTCCCTTTATTTGCTAGGCTAGGATCCTTAACCTTCGAAACCATCTTAAACACCTCCCTACACTTATACAGCTTAACTATCAGTAGACTGTAAAAACAGTTTCCCATTTTTTGTAAACTTAAAACCTAACTCCACCAACAATGAACCGTAGCAGGTGGTGCAGATGGCTAGGAGGAAGAGAAGAAAGGTAATCAAACCCAAACCGTTAAGCATGCCAAAAGTATACCAGTGCCCTAGATGTGGAGCCGAAACCCTTTCCATACAATTCAAGAAGCTGAAGGGAGATCCATTCAACAAGCTGGCAATAGTTAAATGCGGGACGTGCAAGCTCTACTTAGAACTAACTGTCCCCCAGGTTTACACGGAAATAGATGTTTATGGTAAAGTTATAGATCTAGCGAACGAGGGCAGGCTCGAGGAGATGATGAGTGAGCCTACTGGAGAACCTGAAGAGGAGTAAGCCGCTGCACTTTACATTGATCGATCCAGGTAAAACCTCCGTCGACCAGTCCGTCAAAATAGCCCAGGCCGCGTATACCGCCGGTACGGACGCGATTCTCCTCGGAGGCTCTACTGATATAGACCCGGTGAAACTTGATAAAATAGCTAGTAAAATTAGAGATCATATAAAACTCCCAATAATACTATTCCCGGGGAACATTAATGGGCTAACAAAATACGCGCATGCAGTACTCTATCTTACTCTAATGAACTCTCTAGACCCATACTATATAACAGGAGTTCATGTCCAGGCGGCACCTATACTTCTCAGGATGAACCTCGAGGTAATCCCAACATCATATATAATAATCGGTTATGGAGGCACCGTAGCCCATGTCGGCAAGGCTCTAACAGTACCTAACGAGAAACCCGAGCTTATAGCCAGTTACGCCTTAGCCGGAGGATATATGGGAGCTAAAGCCATTTACCTAGAAGCAGGTTCAGGAGCCCCCCAACCGGTTAACCCTGAAGGAGTTAAAATGGCCAAGCTCCTGGTGACCAAAGCCGGCCTTGACGCGTTATTAATTGTTGGAGGAGGAATCAGAGACTCTCACACTGCAAGCATGCTAGTAAAGTCAGGAGCTGACGCCGTTGTGACCGGAACGCTCGCCGAGAAGGATCCCGGGAAGCTGAAGGAGGTAATTGAAGCTGTTAAAAGACTAAAAGTTCCTAGTTTAAGATGAAGTTGCCGCGACTTTCTCCTCCTTCTTTTCCTCCTCTATGGTCTTCGCTTCTCTCACTATCTCCCTCAGTACATCGTATTTACACACTACACCTAGAACTCTTCCATCCTTATCTCTCACAGGCACACCGTCAAGATTGAGCTCCTCCATTTTCTTGAGAGCTTCAACAAGCGTCTGGTCCTGAGTCACATATTCCTCTGTTCTGGCGGCTGCGTCAATCGCTATTAACGGGAGGACTTTTACATACCTGCCGAGTTTCGCTGCGCCTTTAACGAGTTTTCTAACCCAGATTAGCCTGCGGCTTTTCCTGGCGTTTATATGATCCTCGTACGCGACGAACGGCAGTCTGTTAGCACTTACTACTCCGAAGATCCTGTCTCCCTCAGCCACTGTTATGGCGTCGAGCTGGAAGGTTCTCATCTTATTGATCACATGTGCCAGCGAGTGGTGTGGGTGGACAATGCCTATCCTGCTCGGAGTCATGACGTTTTCAACTAGAATCTTGTGGCCCCTCAGTTCTACAAACTTTCTTACTACACTATCCTTGGTCACGAACCCTACGATCTTACCGTTATCGTCTTCGACTAGAACCACGTCAGAGTTGTTGGCTAGCATTTTCAAAGCTACACTCTCCAGAGGTTCATCAGGCTTAACTCTCGGGGGATTCTTGGTCATAACGTAGTCGACGAAGAATTTATCGTAAACCCTCCTTCTCCAAACAGGCCCCTTTAGAGATATTGCTTTAAGCATGTTCCACTTTGATACTACTCCAACTATCTCCCCGGACTCGTCTGTCACAACTATATAGTTGGTCTTATACCTCAGCATTAGCCTACGAGCATGCTCAACCGTGTCATTTATAGACATAGCCGGCAGCTCTGTTACAGCCAAGTCTTTAGCCGTAACCTTAGGCAGCTCCTCTACAGGCTTCTTCTTTACTAACACTTGCTGAAGCATTGATTCTGCCTTCACGAAGGTTATCCTCTCAACTTCAGGTACCGGTTTAACGGCTACTCTAGGCTTCACCTTGACAGCGCCAGGCTTAGCTCCCTCTAGATAAGCTCTTACCACATCAGCCTGAGTCACTACTCCGATTACTCTACCGTTATCGTCTATGACCGGTATAACTGAGAAGTCGTTTTTCGCCATCGTCTTAGCTATATACTCGATAGGCGTATCGGGGGTTGCGACCACTACGCCTCTGGTCATTATTCTCTTAGCTTTAGCTGGAGACACGATCTTGGAGCCGCTCTCCCTGTGGAATCTCCACCTTCCAGTGTCCACTAAATCCTTCGCGGTGATTATACCTATGGGGACAGGCTGCTCCTCTGATCTGACCACTATAACTGCAGGATAACTCTTAAGTACAAGTTTACTCCACACCTTAGTCATCCTCTCATCAGGCGTTACCAGCATCTCGTCAACGTTTTCCGTAGTCATGATCTCTGATACAGTAGTGGCTTTAGGCTTGTATCCTTTCTCAAGGAACTTCTCAATAATGTCTCTCAGCGTTATCACTCCTATGACCCTATTAGATACAGGGTCGTCTACAACTACTGCCTCCCAAACCTTCTGTGAGATCATCTCTTTGAACGCTTTCTCTAGTGGGGTCTCAGGAGTCAATACAGGGTAGTCCCTGGCTAGGTCGACTGCCCGGAGACTCGACTTGGTACTAGTGATGACGGCAGCGTCTCTCCGCGTTAGGAAACCTAGGAACTTCCCTTTTTCACCTGTGACTACTGCTATTCTATCACCGTATTTTCTCAGCAGTGCTCTTACCTTCGTTACCGGTTCGTTTTTCCCTACAATGATTAAAGGCTCTCTCATGTAGTCAGATACCATCAATACTACCGCACCTCCGACTTTAATACTATCAATTTCCGTACGCTATAAATAATATAACAGGCGGGTAATTGGGCTAAATAAAAATATAGACTTCGTTTTAGAGAATTTTATTACAGCGCGGTGATGCAGTCCTAAAGTAGCGCTAAACCGAGTAAAATACGGCTAGCAAGAAAATAGAGGTGGCGGTACAATGGCGGACAAGAAAAAAGTGGGTCTAGTATGTCCTAGATGCGGGAGTATAATGAACTATCAAATAGAGGTTGAGTTAAAGCACGATGGAACGAGAATAGTGTATAGATACTATAGATGCCCCGTTTGCAGGTACAAGATAATCGACTCGGTAGTCACCATTAGAAGGGTAAACGGTAAAATCATAACTGAAGCGAGAGACGGTAACGGTAGGCATAGAGCATTAGAGGTTTATTCAGTAAGCAATAAACGCTATGTTCAACTCTGACAGTATTTTTCTTTAAAAGCCTCTTCCACGTCTACTCCCGCCAAATTGGCTATTGACAGGGTCCACGCTATAACATCTGCAATTTCCTCTTCCACGTTTCTATGTGAACCTTTGAGAAGCGCCTCTCCCAACTCACCTATCTCCTCAACCAGCCATGTGAATGATTTGAATAACCCCCTCATGGAGTCCCGTTCTAGGTATTTTTTCTTGATTAACTCTTGGGCCTCCCTGAGCTCCATGTCCTGTCACCTTCTACGTCGAATTCATGGAGAGCTAATCAATTTAAAGCCGCTGATCAATCATGATTATAGATGGTGTGTCGAGGTGCCTTCCAAGAAGAAAGGGAAGTCTAAATCGAAGAAGATGTCTGGACCTATGACTGGTGCCGGCCTTATATCGTTCTATGAGGAGTATGAGGGCCAGGTAAAAATGAGTCCTACTTCACTTGTTCTACTATCGATAGGGTTTACAGTTATAGTTCTCATTGCTAGAGCATTGTTCTAGAACAATGCTACACTAGTTTTTCCCTAGCCAAGGCGGCTGCCTTTACCATGTTTTTCAGCTTCGCGACAGCTATTTCCCTGGGAAGCCTCTTCAGCCCACAGTCCGGGTCTACAAATATTTTCTCTGGGCCTAAGAGGCCTGTGTCCACTAGCTTCTTTATGTCATTGAAGATCTCATCGACATCCTCAACTCTGGTGCTGTGAACGTCTATAACGCCGTATCCTAACTCTTTGTCAAACCCGTATTCGACTAGGTATGGTAGTAGCCTGAAGTTGCTGTTTTTGAACTCGAAGTCGAACTGGTCTATCGGGAAATCCAGCAGGTATTCGAGGATTTTCTCTATTTTCCCAAAGCATATGTGGACGATTTTCTTAGCGTTTATACCGTCAAATATTACGTGGAGGGCTTCGTTTACAATTTCAACCTCCTCTTTGAAGGGTCTCGTGGAGAGGGCGGGCTCGTCTATTTGCACGTACTTTGCCCCTCTCTTAACGAACTCCTCTACTTCTTTCCTGATAACTCTTGCTAGAGCGATGACTAGCTCTCTTCTATCACCATAATGTAGATCGAAGCTCCAGTCAGCCATTGTATAGGGGCCTGTCAGTATGGCTTTAACGGGCCGCCCCTTTGATACGGATGAGGCGTAAACCCAGTCCATAACCGCCATAGGCTGGACGTATTCTATCTCGTCTACTATGACAGGCTTGCGGAAGTAGACATTGTCGAAAATTCGTACCCATTCCCCGCCCTTATAGCCTTTCAACCTTTCGGCAAAGTAGGCAACCATATCCTCCCTAGCCTGTTCACCATCACTGAGGATATCCACTCCGGCTTCAAGGTAGTCATCTATTACTGCTTTTATAGAGGGTTTAACCAGCTCATGGAATTCTTCCTCGCTTATTAACCCTTTCTTCCTTTTCCTAATCAGTTCCTCTGATGGAGGTATTTTCGGGTAGCTGCCTACAATAGTAGTCGGGAAATACTTAGGCACTTCATACATTTCTACATCACCTCCTTTATCCTGGAGGAATACTCGGATAACAACCTAGTTTTCTCTATGGCATAGTCGAATGGTATTAGATCAAGCCATGTGCTAGTCGTCAGATGAACGGCTTCTACATCGACGTTATCGACGAAACTATTTACGAGTTCTCTGACCCTGTCAAAGCTATCCTTGTAGATGTCACGGGCCTCGATAACACCCAGCCCTAGCTTCCTTCCAACTATACCGTACTCCTTTACAATCCCGGAAGCCCTCTTACAGTCTACTACATCCAAATTAACCATATCTAACCCCCTAACATCCAACAACTCCTTATATGCATCCTCTAGGATGCAACCGAAATAAACTGACACGTGAACAGGTGCATTAACTTTCTCAAGCAGAGCAGAATAAATATCGCCAACGCTTCCCTTTACCCTCGAGTAAAGCTCGCTATCTGTTAACGCGGGCTCGTCCACCTGGATGACCACACTGTCTCCAAGAACAGTTAGCTCCCTGTTAAGAGCCTCTGCAATCTTAGTAGCCAGCCAAACATCATCTTTCCCCGTCTCATTCTTAGACAGTGAAAGGAAGGAAACAGGACCCGGTATAACAGCTTTAAACAAAGCAGGGCCAAGATGCTCCTTCACCAGCTGATACCTAGGCGAGACAACCGTCCTGAAAGGCTCTGGCGCATCATGGAAAACAGGGATCCTATAGAAGAAATTATTGTCAAAATACCTCAACAGGCCCGAGGGATAAACTCCCCTCCAAGACTCCACGAAAGGCCTGAAAATATCATGCCACTCTAGCATTCCATCGACAACATACCTGCAACCGAGACCTCTTTGAACACCGACTAGAAAAACAGCCTCCTCTCCAAGAACACTATTGAACTCTACGCTGGATACTCTACCCTCCTCGAAATCCCGGACAAGATGCCTTATCCGACGGTTCCT
>JALUZI010000124.1 GCA_027012045.1 Desulfurococcales archaeon | reverse complement strand
GCGCTCTCCCCAAGGGACTCGCGAAGATGGCCCTAGCCCGTGGAATAGACGTGATATCAGGCTACGGCATGACCGAGACTGCTCCAATACTGACAATAGTACAGCTACCCGGCAAGAAGCTACCGCCCGAGGAGGAGCTCGAGCTCAGGACGAGGACAGGCGTACCCATACCCCTCGTCGACCTCATAGTGGCGGACGAGGAGTGCAAGCCAGTTCCCAAGGACGGGAAGACCATGGGTGAAATACTCGTGAGAGCCCCATGGGTGGCATACGAGTACTACAAGAACCCAGAGAAGACCAGGGAGGCCTGGAGGTGCGGCTGGTTCCACACCGGGGACATAGCAGTATGGTACCCAGACGGGTACATCAAGATAGTCGACAGGGACAAAGACGTGATTAAGAGCGGTGGAGAATGGATCAGCAGCCTCAGGCTAGAGGACATAATAAGCAGGCACCCAGGCGTAGGCCAGGTAGCCGTGATCGGTGCCAGGCATGAGAAGTGGGGCGAGAGGCCTGTAGCCCTAATAGTACCCAAGCCAGGGACTACAGTTACCCCTGACGATATTATGGCCGTGCTGAAGAAGGCGGTGGAGGACGGCGAGATACCAAAGTGGTGGCTACCCGATAAAATCCTCATCGTGGACGAGCTACCGCTAACCAGCGTGGGGAAGGTCAACAAGAGGGCCCTCCGAGACAAGTACTCGGGCATACTGGAAGGACAGTAGGGTTAAACCCATAACCTCATCCTTTTTCTATACTCAAAGTAGACTAGAACACTTCTACCCTCTTTATAAACCCCGACCCGGAAACTCAAGTTTACCCGGGAGCATACCATTTAACCATAATTCATTGATCGATGGATAGTGAGCCGGGTTGGAGATAATAGACTTCCACATGCACCTACCGCCCAAACCAGAGGACCCCACGGAAGCAGCCGCTCGACTCCTCACCGCCATGGACAAGGCAGGGGTATCCCACGGCGTTGTCATAGCACTGGAAACCAGCAGCAGACTATTCCGCGTCAAGATGGATAAGAAGGCTCTGAGGAAAGCGTTGAGCGAGAGCGGTATACACGCAGTTATGAGTAAGTGGAGCGTCATAAGGAGGATAATAGAGAACCCGGATAAGGTGCTGGAGGAGCACGAGTACCTCCTCGCCGAGCACAGGAGGGGTAACCTGCAAGTCCTCAGGGCAGCCGAGGCGTCGGGTGGGAGGCTCATACCTGTACTTAGCTACAACCCCGATATGGGCTTGGAGGAGAACATTAGGCTCGTCGAGAAGTATAAGGGTAGAGCCATCGGAATGAAGCTGTTCCCCACGTTCCACTTCATAAACCCAGGGGACAAGAAGCTATACCCCCTCTACGAGGCTCTAGCCGATAATAACATGCTCCTAATAGTCCACACCGGCTGCGACCCCGGCATATGGGAGCTTCCCGCTATGTGCAGGAACGCCAGGCCGAGCAGCCTCGAAGGCGTCGCGGGGAGGTATAGGGATCTGGATATTGTTGTGGCACACTTGGGGAGCTACAGCCTCTTGGAGCCGGGGATATTCTTCCATGAAAGCATCCAGCTAGGCAGGAGCCACGGGAACGTTTACTTCGACACGAGCGCGGTTGACACGTACTTCGTCGGGAAAGCTGTCTCGAAGCTGGGGGCTGAACGCATCCTATTCGGCTCTGACTACCCCTACATGGTAGGGCTTACAATGAGGGATATCGTGTGCGAGTACATCAGGGCCCAGTGGAGCTATGAGGTTAAGAAGATGGTTCTGAGAGAAAACGCTATCCGCCTACTAGGGCTCCACGGCTGGAAAATAGTCTAAGGGGCTACCACTCGTCCTCGTCGAACAGCTCGTCAAGCTCCTCCTCTTCCTCAGCCAGCTCCTCTATCTCCTCGAGCTCCTCTATGTCCTCTTCCTCCTCGAGCAGGTCTAGAAGCTCTTCTTCCTCCTCCTCGAACGGCCCTGTCCTCAAGGCTTACATCCCTCCGCTAGTGCCTCGGTTTTGATTTATGTCTACACGGGTTTTTCAAGGTATCCCCGGTTTCTAATGGAAATGATTTATAGTTCAATCATAATAATATCAAACAGGTGGTTCCTTGAAAGTATTCCTGCTGAGACAATGGTTCGACACAAGCATAGGAGGATACTACTCCCCCATAACAGACGGGTGCATAGACCTCCTCCCCCGGCCAACCCCGCACGGGGTGCACTACAGGGAGCTTGAGGCTAAATGCATAACCGGGACACTCGAAAGATACCTCCCGGTAGACTCCCTCAGAATAAGATCCAGGCACATACCCGTATCCAGAGCACTAACCACCGGGTGCCCCATGGTGGAAAAAGGAGTGTACTGCGACGAGCAGAATAGACTGGGAATCCTCGGGGCGGGGGAGGGAGACTACATAGTCCTGATAG
>JALUZI010000123.1 GCA_027012045.1 Desulfurococcales archaeon | reverse complement strand
GCAGGCACTGTTTTCCTAAGCCAGTGGTTAGGATAAGGGATCCTGCCGGGCTGTTCTCAGAGGATATAGAGTTGGATGTCAAGGAGTGCATCTCCGTGCAACCACTCTATGAGCCGTTGAGGAAGAAGAGCCTCCTGCCCGGTGCTGTATATATGCCGGGGGGCAGATCTCTGGCGAGGAGGCGGGGAATTGGAAGCCAGTTCATAGAGACAAGGGAGTATGTTCCAGGTGACGATTACAGGCTAATAGAGTGGAAGGCGACAGCCAGGTCCGGCAGGCTCATGGTCAGGGAATTCGAGCAGGAGTCGAGCCTAGAGGTTGTATTAGTCCTGGATACCAGGCCGTCAATGGCCTATGGGCTTGTTGGAATGACCAAGTTCGAATATATGGTAAGGGGTGCAGCGGCGATAGCGGATCACCTTGTCAGGAGGGGGGACATGGTAGGCCTCGCATTCAAGTCTGGGGGTAGAACCGTCATAGTGAAACCTGGGAGAGGCGTATCCTACGGCTTAATGCTGGTTAAGACTCTCTCAGGTATAGAGTGGCCTAGCCATGGTGGCACCATCTGGTTCCCACGGCTTATAGCAGCTGCATTCACCGGTATAGGTAGGAGGGGGAGGCGGCTGTACATAGTGTTCAGCGACTTGGAAATGGGGGAGGACGAGTTCAAAGAGTTCACTGATACACTAGTTAGAATAAGGAATCTCAGGAACGACGTTGTTATA
This sequence comes from Desulfurococcales archaeon, assembly GCA_027012045.1. Lineage (GTDB taxonomy): Archaea > Thermoproteota > Thermoprotei_A > Sulfolobales > Acidilobaceae > Tiamatella. The sequence goes on along the minus strand of JALUZI010000123.1, from coordinate 7,919 downwards.
GTCTCCCCGTTCACTCCTTACTTCGAGGCTAAGGGTTTGGAGGGTCTTCAGGGGCTGGTGTACAAGCTCTATGCTTCGAAATCCGTTAGGGAAAGAGAGAAGATTGTTAGGAACCTGATGAAGCATGGTATAACTGTTGTCAACGTGGGTCCAGATGACCTCGTTGCCAAGACTCTCCTTAGAATAGAAGCTTTAAGGAGGGGGTTCACCGGGGTTGCTTAAGGTCCAGCTAGATATTACCGGCTTGCTAAGACGTATAAGGAGCGAGAAGAGTGTACTAGTGCAGGTAGCAGTGTTCTCCTCAGGCATATTATTCCTGTTGGCAGTATCACTCTATACCTCCATTATATTGTACAGGGACATATCTGCAGGATATACCGTGAACACTCCTCCATTGAATAAAATGTCTGCCACCCCCATACCAGTCCCCATAATTGGAGGCATGAGCCTTGCATCCCTCATTGTCTACACAATAAGGGGACTATCCATTCTACTAATACTGCTAGTTGTGATTGTGTTATTGAGGGGTGAGAGCACCGGTAGGGTTATCCTTTCACTTTACGGTCTCATGCTCCTAGCATTGGGCTCTGGAAAGGTAGGGTTCAGGGAAGTGTATCTTGTTTCTACGGTAACACTCCTACTACTATACTTACATCCCGTCACTAGGGGCTGGAGGCAGATCCTAAGGAGAAAATTCCCTATAACCCGGATCAGCGGCTCTGCTTGGATTACATCATTTTCCATAATACTATTCTATATTGTACCTATCGGAGTCTCCTTGGGGGCTGCTGATGTTATTGTAGGTGTTTCAAGGGCCCTTGAGAGCAGGAGTCTCGGGGTCCCTCCCCCGCTTCCTGATCTATGGAATGTTTTCAGGGGTTCCCGGCTGGCTATACTATTGGTTTCGCTAGTCGTCCTTGGAGTGTTCTCCTGGGTAGTCAGGGAGTTCGGGGATACTCTGATATACTTCACATTGATAACGCCTGGAGAAGCCGTGAGGAGGGTTAAGGGACTGGTCAGGAGGGAGCTTAGGGACTTGGAAATGGATAGGCTTTGGCACCAGTCTATACCTACAGGCCTGTTCGTCGCTTTGGCATCAATATTCGTCTACGGGTACATTATACTTATCTCGAACAGGATAACCGAATTATTCCAAGAATACCTGGGAGGTTACCCCAAGTATTTCCCTATACTCCTAGGGCTCGCCGTGACAGTATTCGCTTGGGGGATAGTCAGGAGGGAGTTCCGGAAGATATTAACTCTGAAAGGTGAAGCCGGCATTAATCTGAAAGCTATAGTCCTACTAGTCGGGCTCCTGGGGCTAATTCTCTATTACTGGCAGACGGGTCAAGGATCCCTTGACCCTATATATTACGCCCTCGGCCTGAAGCAACCCTCGGGTAATGGAGACATTATTAGGAAACTGGGGTTATGGCCTAGTGATTTCTACAAGGGGCTCGAAGGTATGTTTAAAAATTTCGAGAACACAGCTAGACTAGTGGTTAGGTTCCTATGGGGCTGAAAATCTCGGGGAACGCGGTTAGGGAGGCCATCATTGCGGTTATCGCGCTCTTCCTACTAGGATCAAGCATCTATTTCTTCGCGATAAGCATCAATTTGGCGGTAGCCCAGCCGCCTAACATAACTGCCTCACTGCTCGCGGCTCTCATAGGTTTCTCAGTTTTATCTGCTGGAGTAACGATTCTAAAGTCGTGGGCAATTGCGAGGGCGGCCGAGAAAATCGGCGGCTAACAGGTTCATGGAACTCTGCAACTGACATGGGTGAGCAGGTTCTTCATACTGTGGTAGCCCAAGCCAAGTTTAACTAGTCTGATAGTGTTTTTTGCATCCATTATAATGCTGGTCTCTAAGTGTGTCAGCCCTGTACCTGTCAGATATGAAGGTGGGATTGATAGGCTTGGGCCTATTTCAGCGATAATCCTAGCATTAATTGATCTATCTAGGATCATATCTATATCCGGTCTGGAGAAGGCTGCCCCGGTAACATAGACTATATCCGCCTTGGGAAGGAGTTTGTAGGCATAATAGTCAGGCAAGATGTTTTTGTCTTCCTGCATTCTATCCAGCATGTATACCTTCCAGCCCATGTCCCTATATATATCCGGTATTTTCTTCACTGCACCGATGAAAATAACCGTTCCAGGATTACGGTTGGATAAAACATAGTGCAGGGGGTCTGTTTTCAGTTTGGAGCATTCCTGAGAGAGTTTTAATTGCCCTATAGAGTTGACCGCTGCTTGGGCCAGGCTCCTTTCTATTATGCAGCTAGAGGATAGTAGCGGGATGAAGTCTCTGACAATGCGGTATTCTCCTTCAGCCGGTTTACACTTTTCTTCTTGGGCATAGCTGTAAGCGATGCCTACTTTACCAGTAACAGTCTCCACCAGGGAGTACCGCGGCCCTATAAAGTAGTCTTTAACCTCTGTATCCAGCAGGCTACTATCACTCCTTTCTATGTTGGAGATTACCTTGTACCAGAACCTTGTGTCTATTTCTCCCACGGCTGGAGCCTCTTCTTGAAGCCTCTCTTTGTCCTGGACCTATAAGCGTATTCTCCTAGAGAGGCTATTATATAGCTGGCTATTATCGCGTAGAAGCTTGCCGGGTTAGTAGTGTACTGGTTGTATAGTAGTACTGAAAGTATCGACAGGACTATCAGGAGGCTTAGAACTATGACTCCCCTGGATGCTTTGGTTTGACTGGCTAGTTTATAGTGGGCTAGAATAACACCTATGTAGATGACTATGAAGGATGAGCTGGTTACTGCTGCGACACCCTCTAGGTTGAGGGTCATCGCTATTAGGAGGCCGAGGATGGCGGTTATATATAGTCCTTCCGGCTCGTTGAACCAGGTCTTCCTCTCGAAGAACTCGGGCAACTCCCCCTTCTTCGCAAGGGAATAGGCAACGTTTGCTCCCCCGTATATGCTAGCGTTTATCGCACTGCTAACACTGACTAGTGCGCCCAGGGATATCAGTGCGAACCCTAGGTTTCCGAGGAACGGTTTAGCTGCTTCCGCGAGGGCGTATTCCTCGGCTTTGACTAGTTTCTCCACTGGTAGGTTACCGATTGCAACCACTGATACCCCGACGTAGACTATTGTTACTATTATAAGGCTCAGATATATTGCGAGAGGCACGTTTCTCCGGGGATTCTCAATGTTCTCAGATGCATTCGTTATAAGCCCGAACCCGGTGTAGCTTAGGAAGAAGAGTGTAGACGCGAATGCCACGCCTTCAAGGCCTTTTATTGAGAGATCCGGTTTGAGGTAGCTGGGCTTAATTGTTAGTAGGCCCACGGCTATGAAGAACAGTAATATGCCTAGCTTAGCCGCGACTATAGCTGTCTCGGCGAGCCCCACTGCTTTGGACCCTTTGAAATTCAGGGCAACGAATGCCGATACAACGATAACCTCAATTATCGCCATATTAGTATAGGAGAGGCTTAGCCCTGCTAGTGCTAGGAAGTATCCGGCGAATGTTTTAGCGAACAACGACAGTGAGGACACATATATGAACCATAGCATGAATGATGCGACTCCAGTATAGAGATTGTCTCCGAGCCCCCTTAGGATGAACTCTATGGGGCCTGCGTTTGAGATGAAGGTACCTCCCAGCTTGGCATAGTTGTAGGCTACGAAGGCGGCCGCTATGGATGAAGCTATAAAGGCTAGTGGGAGATCGCGACCCGCTAGTTTAGCACCTACCCCTACTAGTGAGAAGATGCTGGAGCCTATTATTATTCCCACAGCCATTGAAGTAGCCTCTATTAAACCCATCTTATCCTTTGCCACTTATCCGTAACCCCATCTACATATCGTTTTGGCGTTTATTTCTATTCAATCCCTATACAAGAGGTTTAAAATAGTATACCCCATTCCTTGTAGACAAACCAGCTAATCCCCTCACAACCAAGTATTTGAGATGACTCAAAGCTTCCGCTACAGCAAAATACTTCTGGGATAGTGGGAAGTCGCTCCAATCACTGTATGCTACATCCCAGGTCATCCTTGAAGCTATCTGGTAAGCATTAAGCTGCACGGGGGAACTAGATAGAATATCGATTATTTCCCTCAGCCTACGCTCGTGGTGCAGGATAAGCTCCTTAATCCTCTCCTCAGGATCGCCTATAACGCTCCTGTGGCCGGGATACATTATTCTCGGTTCAACTCGTAGTAAGCGTTGCAGCGATCCCAAGTAGTCTCCCAGAGGATCTGTTTCCCAGTTAATGAGAGCTATATTTGGTGTTATATCTCCTAGAACCGTGTCCCCAACTATCCACCTGCCTCCTCCTATGTGGATTGAGATGCTTCCGGGTGTGTGGCCTGGTGTATGTATTATTTCCAGCTCGCAGCTTCCAACAGTTAATTTCGGCGGAGCTTGCCTAGGCCCCATATTTCTCAGCTTCCTGAAGACGTCTATCCTGCTCATCGCCGGATGCTTCTTCCCGAGGAGGGACGCCTCACCATGGGGCATTCCAGCTTTCAGGAAGAGATCCTCCATTGACTCTAGGGCTCTGGGCCACTCGTCCACCATTCTTATTACATGGTTTCTATCGGCTTCATGCATGTATACCTCTTCTGGATCCAGGTATGGTGTAGCGGCCACATGGTCTACATGGAAATGTGTCAGGAGGACAGTAATAGTCCCCGGTAGCCCTTCTTCCCTTATTTTCTCCAGAACAGTAGAGGCTGACTCCACGGTCATGCCCGGATCGATGACTAGTGTTCTATCACCGCATGGAATGAGGTAGGTATTCAATGTTTTCAGGGCCGGTATGGGTATAGGGTTCTCTAACCTGTAAACATGTAGCAATCCACGAGCACCCGATGATTCCTCAAATAGTTATATACCAGTATCGTATACATATTATAGAATGCGCCTCGCAGGATCACCTACTGAATACTCTAAACTACACCGGAAACCTCTAGCCCTGGTGGACACGTTGATACTAGACAAAATATTAGTCGAGAGACTACCAATGTATAGGACCTGTGGCTACAGGCTTGGCAGTCATTTGAAAGCAGTAGCCACAGCTATGACTGTGATCTACCTGGGTAAATGGAGCGAAGAATCACGCAAGTACAATAGGTATGTGTGGCAGTTACCTCTGGTAGGACTGGTTCACGACATAGGGCTCGCGGCCCCTAGCTATCAGGATTCATTATATGAGAAATGCCTAAATGGAGAAGAGCCCGACTCCCGGGAGTACTGGAAGATCACCGTTGCAGTACTCTCATACGCCAGCTGTAACATTAGTTCAATGCCGCTCAGAAGGGCGTTAGGAGACTCCGTTAGAGCAGTATTCAACGCCGTCACCATCAGAACTAACTATACCATAAGAGATTTGATAGACTCAATAACTCAGTTCAGGAAAGACGACATGTTCCTCCCAGCCCGCTACGCCGCATTCATCCTGAAGTCGTCGCATAAACACTACGGTATACCCTTAGAGATAGCAGAGGCTTTCAACGTAAGTAGAATCCCCTCAAGTAAAGTCGCGAGATGCGTAAATAGAACACTATTACTTGACCCCAAAAGCCCTGTCCCAAGCGACCTCGCCCGTGTACTATTCGTTGCAGACCAAATGATCACATCGATGGAGAACCATGGTTTCTCCGGGAAAGGATTTCACTCCGGTATAATATATAAGAAACTCATAGGGCTAGGGGTAAAGGACCCTGTCTCACTAGTAAACTATGTCTCTAGGAGAGTCACCCGTTTCTATAAAACCCTCAAAGTAAAAGGCGGCGCCGCCTGTTAGTGGCTAACTATTTAAGCGTTGTCACATCTATTCATCCCTCAAGAGTAGACACATTATTATTACACTATTCCTACACTATTAATATTGAACAACGAAAGTAAACCTAGCTGTTGAACACCCCTGTGGAAGCGGTGTGTCTAGATTGGTACCCCTATTCGAGTTAAACGACAAAGTCAAGTTCGTCGAGGAGTTCGCGAGGACTACTATGGGGGATGACCCCTGCCACGGCTGGCCTCATGTCGAGAGGGTCGCGGCTTACGCTGAGAGAATAGCTGAGTCAATAGAGGGTGTGGACTATGAAGTGCTGGCAATCGCTACTCTGCTACATGATATAGGGAGATTCTACCAGACAAACCTGCACCATGCCATAACAAGCTCGAAGGTTGCAGAAGTGCTCCTGAGAGGACTGAACTATGACGACGAGTTCATAGAAAAAGTGTCCCATGCAATTATAGCACACAGCTTCTCCCTCGGCGTTGAAGCGAAGACCATTGAGGCGAAAATACTTAGTGACGCCGATAAACTAGACGCCATGGGAGCCATCGGTATATTCCGGGTTATATACACTAGCGGTATGAAGAAGAGGGGGTTCAGTGATTCTATCCACCACTTCGAAGAGAAGATTCTCAAGCTAAAAGAGAAACTATATCTCCCGCAGTCAAAGAGAATTGCAGGGGAGCTCCATAGGAGAGTGGAGCTTTATGTTGCATGGCTAAGGGACGAGATGAACAGCCTAGGATACTATATGTAGTGTTCTACACAATGGTTTATTTCCTCTAGAATACTACTATACTCGTAGAACACTCCGACCACGAATCCACTTGTTACTCCACAACGGCTACATGGAGGGGTGAAGGATGAAAATAGAGGAGACCATAAAGAAGAAACCTAAGCTAGAATTAGACTTTAACTTCTTCTCCGAGTCCATAGAGCACCGGGAACCACCGAGGATAAAAGCCTTCCTAGCAGGACAATGGTCCTACGGGAACGCGACCCGGAAAATTGCTTCACCTATAGATGGCTCCATTATAGCAGAGATCTATACTCCAACACTAGAATTAGCCAGAGAAACCATAGAAACAGTTTATAGGAAAGGTAGATGGGCCGCGAGGAACACACCAGGGTCTAAGAGATTGGAGATACTGGAGAGACTCGCTGATCTAATGGAGGAGCATAGAGACGATCTGATTAACTCGCTGGTAGTAAACTCTGGTAAAACAGTCAAAGCTGCGGCTGGAGAGGTTGACGCTTCTATTGACAGGCTTAGGCGTGCAGCGTTGGACTTGAGGAAATTGCCGGGTGACTATATTCCGGGTGACTGGGATGAACACACATTGGAGAGTGAGGGTATAGTTAGGAGGGAGCCGTTCGGAGTCGTCTTCGCCATCATCCCATTCAACTACCCACTGTTCGACTCGGTTAACAAGATGACCTATAGTTTCCTCCCCGGGAATGCTATAGTTATCAAGCCGCCTAGCACTGACCCGGTTCCCGTTGCGCTAATGGTTGACTTAGCGTTGAAAGCCGGGTTCCCCAGAGAGGCTATAGCATTCCTACCCGTCCCCGGCAGTGTTGCAGGAGAACTAGTGTCATCCAAGTATATTAGTGTTATAAGCTTGACCGGTAGCACCGAGACGGGATTAAAGGTAGTAAGGAACGCTGGGATAAAGCAGTTCATCATGGAGCTTGGCGGCGGTGACCCTGCTGTAGTCCTCGATGACGCTGATATCGAGTTGGCTTCGAGTAAAATAGCTACGGGGATAGCTAGCTACACTGGCCAGAGGTGTGACTCGATCAAGATTATACTGGCGGAGGAGCCCGTCTTCGAGGAACTCAGGGATAAAATAGCAGGGAACCTTTCTCGGTTGAGGATAGGTGACCCCCGGGACCCGGGGGTTGATATTGGCCCTCTCATAGATGTTGATACGGCTGATGAGTGGGAAGCCGCTATCAGGGATGCCGTGGATAAGGGAGGCCGGATTGTCTGGGGTGGTAGGAGGCTGGGGGACAGGTATATAGAGCCTGCGCTTATCGAGGTCAGGGATCATGATAAACTCATGGAAATGAAATTGTTTAAGGACGAGGTTTTCGCCAGTGTCGCACTAATAACCCCGGTAAGGAACGTGGACGAGGCA
>JALUZI010000122.1 GCA_027012045.1 Desulfurococcales archaeon | reverse complement strand
TAGCGGAGCAAATGGTGAGCAAACCCAAGCCCGGCCCAGTCTACAATAGGATAAACCGGAACATACACCTCTTCGAGAAAGCCCTCGCGGCCAAACTAGCTGAGAACCCTGAGACACTTACAGGGGACCAGCTCGAGTTTATAATAACCCGTAACCCCGAGCTGGCTGGGAGAATAGCCCCCCTCCTCCTAGACAGGCTCAAAGCAGAGGGCAGGGACGACCTGGTTGAAGTGCTTAGGGAGCTCTGGGCTGAAGAACACCCTGAATTCCAGCTTAAATGCCCCAGATGCGGCTTCAGAAGCCTAGCACCGGATTTCCACTGCGTCGTCTGCGGGTATGAGGCCAGTGAAGAAGAGGTGAGGAAGCACAATAATATAGACCAGGAGCTTGAAACATTCATCGAGAACGCCGGGCCCAGCGAGCTGAGGAAACTTTTGTCAACAGGCTTCTTCTACTATACAACAGGCATAGAGTTACCCGGGGACGACTCAGGTAAGGGCTACATGTTCTTCCTGACACGCCGGGACAGGGAGAGGATTGAGAAGCGTCTAAGAGAACTTGGAGAGCTCGACTAGAGCTTTGAGAGAGCTGAACTCCACCTCCCTGCTCTCGGGCAGGATGCTCATAAGCACATCCCCCGCCCCGAGGTCGTCGCAGCTGCCCGCGGGGTCTAGTAATGGTATATTATTAACGTAGGCGTACTGGAGGATCAGTTCTTTCTCGAGTCCAGATAACGCGTTTACAATAGGTGGATCCTCAGGGTGATACTGCCTCGATGCTTTCAGTAGATCTGTTCTGCCGGCCATTACTGCTTGTAACCCTGCTTTCACAAGCATCAGCCTAGGATAGGGTGTTACTATGGCATCACAGCCCTTTGACTCGCAGAGAGACCTCGCGTGGCCGATATCGTTTAAGATACACTCCGCTAAGAAACCTTTTCTCCCGCTCCATTCATACGGCGATCTCTCGGCCACGTCTTGAAATATGAGGCTCTCCATCCCCTCTGGGTATGCTAGTGTTATCCTCGTCTTATACCGGGCCTCTACCCGTGGAACTACTCTTGTCATCACTATGCTTTCAACTGGGGCGAGCCAGGTCGCGTAGAGCATTATGTTCGAGCCTGCTTTCAGGATCCTTGATCTTGCAAGTGTTCTCTTCACGTTTTTCCTAACTACCTTCTCCAGGCAGTTCCTGCATATGTACTCGCCGCTGGATGACCTGTAGATTATGGCCGGTCTTTTGCCGCATATACTGCATTTCACCGTCAAGCTTTATTGCACCGTTTTCCTGTGTTGATGGTATTATTCGGTGTTTATCTGGTTATTGTTTTTGGCTTGGCTATCGCTTATACGGGTTATAGAAAGGTTTATATAGAAGCCATTTTACATGGTTTTACGTGAAGCACACGTAGGAAGGGGTGACATGATATGGCAGCAGGAATACCTGTACTCGTACTTAAGGAAGGAACCCAGAGAACAGTAGGGAGAGACGCCCTGAGAAACAACATCCTCGCCGCTAGAGTAATGGCCGAGCTCCTCAAAACAAGCCTCGGCCCAAGAGGACTAGACAAAATGCTGGTAGACAGCTTCGGAGACGTAACAATAACAAACGACGGAGCAACAATAGTCAAAGAAATGGAGGTCCAGCACCCAGCGGCCAAGCTCCTCATAGAGGTGGCCAAAGCCCAGGACGCAGAGGTCGGAGACGGAACCACTACAGCCGTAGTACTAGCCGGGAGCCTACTAGAGAAGGCCGAGGGACTCCTAGACCAGAACATACACCCGTCAATAATAATCGACGGTTACGTAGACGCTTTGAACAAGAGCCTAGAGGAACTCGATAAGATAGCAGTTAAGGTAGACATAAACGACAGAGACCTACTCAAGAGGATAGCCGCCACAGCACTCTCAAGCAAGTACATTGGAAGCGGCCCGGAGAAAGAGAAGATACTAGACATCGTAGTCGACGCGATAACCACCATAGCCGAGCCACTCGACGATGGCACCTTCAGGATAGACCTGAGCCACGTCAAGATAGAGAAGAAGAAGGGAGGAAGCCTAGCCGACACCAAGCTGATCAGGGGAGTAGTCCTGGACAAGGAAGTAGTCCACCCAGGCATGCCTAAGAGGGTTGAGAAAGCCAAGATAGCCCTACTCGACATGCCCCTGGAGATAGAGAAGCCCGAGATAACAGCCAAGATAAACATAACAGACCCAGCGCAGATTAAGGCGTTCAAGGAGAAGGAGGCCCAGGCCATAGAGAAGATGGTCGAGACGATAGCTAAGACCGGTGCAAACGTCGTCATAACACAGAAAGGCATTGACGAACTCGCACAGCACTACCTAGCCAAGAAGGGTATAATGGCCGTGAGGAGGGTGAAGAGGAGCGACATAGAGAAGATAGCTAAGGCCACAGGTGCCAGGATCATAAGCACACTGAAAGACCTAAAGCCAGAGGAC
>JALUZI010000121.1 GCA_027012045.1 Desulfurococcales archaeon | reverse complement strand
GACTATGAGCTGCTCCTCCAGCGCTTCGGCTAGTAGGAGGGATGATATAGCCGCCATTCCAGAGTTGAACGCGAGAAGGTTGCCTGCGTTTTCTAGAACAGCAAGCCTAGCCTCGAGGCCTAGTACCGTAGGGTTATCCTCCCTGCTATACTTCACCGGGCCGCCGTGGCCCGATACTATACAACCGCTCCTGGGGTGCCGGTAGGCGACTGAGACGTGTATAGGCTCGACGACTGGGTCTGGAGTGCATTTGGGCTTGATGGAACCCACAATCTCCCACCCCTTACAGTCTACCGTGTATAGGGGGTATGTTTTATTGAAAACCAAAACATGATTAGGGGCGTATTTTACTTTTTCTCCTTCTTTTCTCTTAGAAGGCTTCTATACTGTTTTATGAGTTCCTCCAGTTCATCCAGGAATTTCTCCTCGTCCTCCACGTATCTCTCAGCGGAGTCTAAGTCTTCTCGGAGGGCCGTAATGAACTTCTCTACATACATATTGACTTCTCTCTGGTACTCCTCTATTTTACGAGTGAAATCCTTGTTCCCCCTAACCGCTTCAGGATGCTCGTAGCAAAGCTTCAGATCGCCGAGTACTCCACTGAGCGACATCGTCAGCTTCTTCAACTCCTCAACAGCATCCCTAAGCCTGATCTTGTAGAACGCGAAGCCGGACGCGAGCTTCATGCTCCAATAAACTGGGTCCCAGTTAACCCTATCCCTTACACTCTCCTCCCCATAGTTCCTCTCCAAGAGCCAGTAGCGGTACCCCTTCTCCAAGAGGTCAATGACAGCTTTTTCCGTGCTAGCCTCACCGGCTGTCTTCATATAGTAGTCCAGCATCTCTCTCCGCCTGTCATCCAGCTCGATACAAACAGTATTCCAATTCTTCTTCGTCCTAGAGAACAACCTCAACCCGGACCGCCGTGCTAGTAGTTCCCAGGGCAGGGATATATACAGGTGGCGTGGTTAGTGGTAACCTAATTTATCCCGTCACCACAACTGTGTGCGTATTGGTGTAGGAGGATTGTACATTTCGCCTAGAGCTAAACTTGGAAATGTCCTACTAAGCGATACAGCAATCATACTTGGACCCTCCACTATAGACGACTCCACTATAATTGATAATAACGTGATTGTGGGATACCCTGTCAGATCCAAGGTGAGATCCGTAAAGTCAAAGGCGCTAGGGAGAAGTCTGAATGAGTTGTTAGACAGTGTAAGCGAAGGCTCTACTATCGGCTCGGATGTCCACTTGAGGCCAGGCACCACTGTATACGAGGGCACGGTGCTGGGCTCCAGGGTTGAGACCGGGCATAATGTTTTGATCAGGGAGAAGGTCACAGTGGGGGAGGGCAGTATTATAGGTTCATCCAGCGTGGTTGACGGCAGAGTTAGAATCGGGAGTAATGTGAGGATAGAGTCCGGCGTGTACATTCCCCCGGAGAGCGTTGTGGAGGACAATGTTTTCATAGGGCCCTACGCCGTTGTGACTAATGACAGGTACCCTATGTCGAGCCGGCTCGTAGGGGTTTATATTGAGCGGAACGCTGCGATAGGGGCTAACTCCGTGCTCATAGCCGGTGTCCGCGTCGGAGAGAACTCTATTGTGGCTGCTGGAAGCGTGGTCACCCGGGATGTTCCCCCAAACACTGTTGTAGCAGGCGTCCCGGCTAGACCGGTGTCCGCCAGAGATAAGTATGACGAGAAGAAGAAGCTATGGGAGGAGGGGGCGTTTAGGACTTGGATGCAGTAGACAAGGTGTACAGTGGAGACGCCTGGATATCCGTTTATGGGACAGGATACGTGGGACTGTCCCTTATAGCAGTCTACCTCCGGAAGGGCTTGAAGGTAATAGGGGTAGACGTGGACGAGGACAAGCTGGAGAAGATAAGGAACGGGGCTCCACACGTTGTCGAGGAGAAGATAAGAGAAGCGGTCAAGAAGGGCCTGGACGAGAATAGGCTTAAACTGGAGTCAGACGGGGTCAAGGCCTCTAGGGAGTCGCTGGTTAAAGTAGTGACAGTCCCCGTTTACCTTGACTGGATAACCAAGGAGGTAGACTACACTGCCTGGGAGTCGGCGCTAAGAAACATCGGCAGAGGACTCAAGCGGGGGGATCTAGTGATAATAGAGTCCAGCGTCCCTCCAGGGTCGACTGAGAAGAGAGCACGGCCAGTCCTGGAAGAGGCGAGCGGCATTAAGGCCGGGAGAGATTTCTACCTAGCCTACAGCCCCGAGAGAGTCTATGTTGGGAGGGCTGTGGAGGATATAGAGGAGAGGTACCCCAAGATAGTCTCCGGGATAGACAGTAAGAGCTTAGAATTAGTAGTCAAGTTCTACGAGGGAATAGCCCGGCGGGGAGTCCTAAAGCTCTCCAATACTACTACAGCTGAGTTCGAGAAGCTGGCCGAGGGCATATACCGTGATGTTAACATAGCGTTGGCAAACGAGCTGGCCCTGGC
>JALUZI010000120.1 GCA_027012045.1 Desulfurococcales archaeon | reverse complement strand
TCTCCGAGAGTATTCTGGCTAGAGTGGAAACGTGCCTGCCCTCTCCCTCCATCCGGTAAATACGTATGTCACCTATAACACTCGCATTACTATCTGCTTCACGGAGAAGGGACTGGAACTCGTCTTCAGCTTGCACCCTGAGAATTGATAGTAGACCGTCGCTCAGGAGTAGGCTGCAGGGATCACTGTGGGGGTCGGCGAGCCTTGAAGCCAGATGCTCTAGTATGTCCCTCCTCCCCATTATATCGGCCGCCATCACCTGGCTTACGCACTCAGTCATCGTTGCATGGTCCTTTACATGGTCCAGCCCTGCCTCCACCATGTACTTCTGGTATACCCTGCTAGCCCTAGCCCGGTCCCTCAAGTCCCCCACTATGCTCAGCGCTACCACGATTGGTTTATACATACCGGTCAGACTGGCGGCGACGTGTGCAGCGCTGGGCCAGAACCCCCTTGGATCCCCGTTTGCCGCAGGGTTGAACCATAGGATGAAGGGTTTCTTTGGCGGCTCAGGCTGGTAGTGGTGGTCCACCACGATCAAGGTCTTCTGGAGCTTCGCCCATATAAGGTCCAGTGTTCCTCCTGGGAGGTTATAGTCCACTATAGCTATTGCACCCGCGTTTCTACACTTGTTCTTCAACTCCTCGATCATCTCGCCCGTGACCCTGTACGTGTATGGGGGAACGTAGTATCTGACGACGCCGGCGGAGACCAGTGAAAGCGTGGCAGCAGCGGCTACCCCGTCCATGTCCCAGTGGTGGACAATGCATACTGGCTTGCTTCCAAGGACTCTTAGTATCTTCCCTGCAGTGTCCCTCAAGCTGTCCCCGGTCAAACTCCCTCAACCCATCATGGTTTCTTCCATGTGTAACTATAAAATATAGTGTACCGGAAACAGAAATCACAGTATGGTAAAGGGGACTACACGGGGTTGACAGGTATTTTCGGGGTAATAGAAGAGGAAACAGTGATCGGCGGGTTCAAGCTCTACCTCAGGGACTATGGGAGGAGGCTGAAGAAGTACATCAGAGAGAATAGTAGTGGAGAAATACTCTCACAGGCCGTACTCCCAGGCGACTCTGTGCTCCTGGCAGAGCCTTCCATACCGGTTTTCCTCCCGTTCCAGTTTGAGAGCGAGGCAATAATGGTGAGGCTGAAAGAGCCTGTCTACGTTACACCGGGCTACACCTCAACGTTCTACCTCGAAGCCCCCTATGACATAGTGGTATACGACGAGGACGGGGAGATCATAGACATATTCTCCCTCGGCAACCCGAAGTACGGCCTATATGGAGATCCGAATAATGGTGTCGTGTGCAGGTACGGGAAGTCCAGTGTTTACATCAGCGAGGGAGACGTACCTGAGAACAGTGCTATACTGCCCGTCAAGGTTAGAAACTCCTATCATACAACACTTAAAATCACGCTTATAGTTGTTCACTACAGGCTTCTAAGGACATATTATAGTGACGACGGGAGGGTATACTACTCTGTTGCGAAGGTGGAGCTTGAAGAGAAGAATAAGGCGGTTGTGTACTCTTCGAAGCAGCCCCCGCATAAGGGGCTCCGTCAGTCTAGGATAGACCCGTATAAGAGGAAGGGAGTGTTCATCCCAACAGAAGTGGGGAGGTTCGAGCTGGAATGGGGTTTCTCGATACCCTTGACCAGGCTTACACCGCAATCGTAGACGAGTTCAAGGGAGGCCTAGGCGGTGTAAGCGCGGCTGACGTCCTGGCCGCTACCATAGTCATAATTCTCTCCTACGTAATCGCCGTTATATCGAAGAAACTTGTAGAAAAGCCTCTCAGGCGAGTGGCCCCGGAGGATATAGCCACACTAGTATCCAGATCGGTATATTATACTGTACTGTTCTTCGGCCTTCTATCCGTGCTAGCCCTGTTCAACATAAGCCTCTCAGGCCTACTTGTAGCCGGCGGCATAGCGGGTATAGTAATAGGATTCGCTAGCCAGACGGTTTTCTCAAACTTCCTCAGCGGCCTCTTCATATATTTCGACAAGCCCTTCAAGATCGGGGACGCGATCGAGATAAACGGTGAAAGCGGCATAGTTACCGATATCAACGTTTTCAGCACAAGGATAAGGAGATGGGACGGAGTCCACATTAGAATACCGAACGAGGACATCTTCAAGTCCCAGATCAAAAACCTCATACAGAACAAAGTGCGGCGGGTGGACTACACGATAGGTATAAGCTACCAGGACGACCCTGAGAAAGCTAGGAGGATCATACTGGACCACCTGGAGCAGCATCCCCTAGTGCTGGCTGAGCCTTTGCCAACTGTGTTCCTGAGCGAGCTCGGGGACAGCGCCCTGGTTATACAGGTTAGGTTCTGGACGCTCACCAAATACTGGTTCCAGGCTAAGACGAGGATACTCGAGGAGCTCTATAAGAAGCTGACTGACAACGGTATAACAATACCGTTCCCCCAGCAGACAGTTTGGGT
>JALUZI010000119.1 GCA_027012045.1 Desulfurococcales archaeon | reverse complement strand
GCATAAGGTTCATAGCAATACTAAACCCGGAGAACCCTGGAGCCGGATACCTAATGCTACCAGGAGGAAACAATGGAAACCCGTTCAGCCAGCACTACACCGACCTCTACTACCAGTGGGTCAACCTAGAATACCACAAGATCAGGATGGACCCAACGCCATCAGATCTCAGCGACATCAAGCAAACCATCATAACACTAGAACCTTGAAAAGAGGTGGTGAACCCGTGTCTGTAGACAAGAGTCTGAGGGAACCCGGGCTCCTCGGAGCCATAGTCTACGGGCTCATAGCCTACTATATCATCGCATACATACCAGCAGGCCACATAGCCGGGCTCATAGCACCATTCATAGCCGGAATAGTCGCCGGTTCCATGTCCAAAACGGTTAAACAGTCGGTCATAGCTGGGGTAATAACAGGTCTCCTAGCGCCACTCCTACTCCTCGGGACGAGGATCCTGCTAACAGGTACGCAAGTCCTCACAGTCACAAGAACAGGGATACTATGGATGCTACCAGCACTACACGTGTTCACCGTTATCCTCCTAGCCACGGTGGGGACCGCTATAATCGTGAGAAGTGGGAAGTAAATGGGGTAAAAATAAAAACACCTCTTTTTCACCTTTTTCATATAACAGCTGGGGAGCCATGAGTGAACTAAGGAAAATAGTGACACTAACACTGGCAATAACTCCGAGCGGAGCCCTCAGCCCAGGCCCTCTCTCAGCCATGGCTGTAACAGCAGGACTAACCCTAGGAGCACTGGGAGGTATACTGCTAGCGGTTGGGCACATGCTCGCGGAACTTCCATATGTTGCTTTTCTATACTTCTCAGTTGACAAGGCGAAGAAATACTTGGAGAAAGCGAAAGTACCGATGAATGTCACTGTATCCGTTTTTCTATTATACTTCTCGTACCTACTCCTTCAAACGGCCATGCAAGAGAACCCCCTGGCGACCGCGAGCAGGCAAACGACACTTGGTCCTCTTGGAGCGATAATAGCGGGAGCCGCCCTCACAGGGCTGAACCCGTACTTCCTGATGTGGTGGGTCACGGTGGGTTACCCTATAGTTAACGAGGCCTCTGAAACCGGGCACAAAGGGCTAGCCGCTATGTATGGTAGCCATGTATGGATGGACTACGCGTGGCTAGCAATCCTGGCCGCAGCGGGAGGAGTAGCGGGGGGAACAAGCATACTAGCCTATAAAGGCCTAATGGCCGGGCTCGCAGCAGTATTATTATTCTTCGCCGTGAAAACCCTCCTAGACACCTTCAAGAAGAAATAACCCAAGGCAAACCCGGGGGAAACAATTATTTCCCCGACCCCGGGAAAATACCTTAAAACACGGCACGCGCCGCCGTAGCTCAGCTGGTAGAGCGCCGCCCTGGTAAGGCGGAGGCCCCGGGTTCAAACCCCGGCGGCGGCTCCAACAACCAATACAACTCCTCAAAATGCAATGCTTTCATTTTCAAATAAGCCCATAGCTGTCCAAAAACAAACGCTGCTCCCCTATTTCCAGACAACCCAAACTCGCATAAGCCACTTTTACATGAATCCTCTATCTTTAATCCCCTAATTATTTGGTTTAACAGGTTGCAAAGGTTTTATCGGTATATACTGCAATCCACACTTATTACCTATGGATAAAAAGAGATTCTATATTGGTGCTGGAAAGTTTGAGTAATACAGTTGTTATCAAAGGTCGCTTGGCAAAACGGGTCAAAGAAGAGGCTGAGAGACTAGGTTTTACTGTTGACGAGTACATAGTGGAACTCCTCAGCCAAGGCCTCGACCCTAAGGACAGGGCGCTGGAATATGTTAACGCTGCAAAAGACCTGCTAAAGGAAGCACAACGAGAACTAGGAGAAGGAAACACTAGGCAAGCCGCTGAGAAGCTCTGGGGCGCTGCGGCACTCGCGGTCAAAGCGTATGCCTACTGGAGAGACGGGAAACGCTTATCCAGCCATGGAGAGCTATGGGAGTACAAGAGGAGACTAGAGGACGAGCTGGGAGAATGGGTACACGACTCCTGGGCTAGTGCCACAGAGATGCACGTTTGTTTCTACGAGGGATGGTGCACAGAGAAAGACGTGGCCACCGCGTATAAGAGAGTAGAAAAACTAGTCAATAAACTCGAATCCGTTCTGATTAATAAGTCATCAGACTAGATCGTATAGTGATTGTGAATAATTATCTTTAACCCATCCTATAAGGTATACTCCACAGATTTGAAGGAAAACAGAACTCAGCAACCACTGAAATTGAATTAGGGTGTGATATGGAATAATAGTCAGAGTCCATAATAATATGTGACATGAAAACTGTAATAGGGTGTGATGGCTTGCCTGGTCCTCCTCCGTTGAGAAGGGAGCCATCTAGGTTTGTGTCGCAGGAGATGGCTGCTAGGGCTGTTGAGACGGTTAGGGTGTTGGTGAACTATATTGTTCCCGGCCCTTTGCTCGTTCAC
>JALUZI010000118.1 GCA_027012045.1 Desulfurococcales archaeon | reverse complement strand
ATCATTATTTGAGAACCAGATATACGGGGACATTATAAAGCCCGGCGACATAAAATATTTTTGACATACGGTGATTATTTTTGGGTGCAGAACTCTTAGACGAAGTAGATAGGTACGTTCAAGGGTTCTCCTGTGGAGAATACTTTGACGTGAGAGTTGTAGTTGATAAAGGTAGAAGTCTGAGAATGGAAAACGGTAGAGTAACCACTAATAAACTATATAGTGAAACAGGGTTGCACGCGCGTGTCTACTATAATGGTTACTGGGGGTCAGCTACAGCTTCATCTATGGATAAGGACAGTGTACTAGGTGCGTTAGAGAAAGCCTGCGTTATAGCCAAGAGCTCCTCAAAGGGGACTAGGGGGCAATCCGGCCTGTCTTCAGTTGAACCCGTTGAAGCCGGCTTTGAATGGCCTGTTAAGAGGGATTTCGACGACGTAGATTTGTCGGGTAAGGTCTCGGATATGCAGATAGTAAACGGGATGCTTGAATCTAGGGATTACGTCAAGAGTGTTGTGGTAAGGCTCAACGAGTGGAGGGAAGAGAGAGTTATCTATACCTCTGAGGGTACACGGGTTTGGGAAATTAAGCCTTACATTTACTTCGCCGCCATGGCGACGGGGTCCATAGAAGGGAGAAACATCACTGCATACAGGAATATTGGGAGAATAGATGGTTATACGATATTCGACGATATAAGCCAGGAAGACTTCGCTATGGGGATAATAGATAAACTCGAGAAGCAGGCAAAGGCTAAACCCGTCAAACCCGGGAAATACGAGACTGTTGTTTCGCCAGACCTGGTTGGTACGCTTATCCACGAGGCTTTCGGCCACCTAGCTGAAGGCGATTTCGTGCTTACTGGCAGTGTTCTAAAGGAGTATAAGGGTAAGAAGATAGCTCCTGACTTCATCACGGTGAAGGATGTCCCGCAGGTCGAGCAGGGTTTCGGGAATATAAAGTTTGACGACGAGGGAGTCCCTGCTCGGGACGCAGTAATCGTCGAGCGGGGTATAGTGAAGGAGTTCATGGTTGATAGGGAGAGGGCTTTCCTACTAGACCAGAGGCCGACGGGTAATGCTAGGTCTGAGGGGTATAGGGTTCAGCCGCTGATTAGGATGAGAAATACCATTCTGCAGCCGGGTGACTGGAGGCTCGAGGAGTTACTCGAGGATATTGATTACGGTGTGTTGCTTGGGACTCCTCTAGGTGGGGAGGCTAATCTAGATGGAACCTTCCAGGTGGGTATACAGGATGCCTATGAAATAGTCAAGGGTGAAATCGGTGATCCTATAAGGGTATCCAGTATAACTGGTAACAGCATTACCATGCTTTCAAATTCTATTGGTGTATCCAAAGACTTCAAGGTGGACTATGGGTTCTGCGGTAAGATGCAGTGGGTCCCTGTGTCGTCTGGAGGTCCTTATCTCAGGGTTTCCAAGGAGGGGGCTCCCTCGCTTGGAGCGGTTTGAATGTGGGGTGAAGAGGAATGAGTGTTAGAATGGGCCTAGATGAGGCTGTCGAGCTAGCTCTCAGGCACGCTTCGTCTCTGGGAGTTTCAGGCGTAGAGGTTTACGGGTCGCACTATAAGCGGCTCACTATTAACGCTTCCCAAGGAAGAATAAAGTCTGTACTCTATAATGATGAGTCAGGCATAGGGATACGGCTCTCCCTTGAGGGGAGGGTGGTATTCTCCTACTTGAACACTCTTGACGCCAGTTCTATTAGATCATTCGTGGAGAAAACGTATAGAGCATTGAGGTCATCGCCTGTCGACCCCATGTTCAAAGGCTTCTACCCTCCTGATGGCGAGTACAATATCCCCAGAGACATATACTCCCCCTCCATAGCTGTCAAGTTATCCGATCCCACCGACCTAATAGAAAATATCAGAAGCGCGGTCTCAGAGTTCGACACGGATAAATTCAAGGTGACCTGGCTATACGCCGGAATCGGCGAGGCTAAGCAGGTTATAGCGAATAGTGAAGGCGTGTTCGAGGAAGCATCCACCACGTTCGCCAGAATGTTCGCTGACACTATTGCTGTCGACGGTTCTAACAGGAGTCCATCTGTATACGAGGCTGAAGGCTGGAGAAACAGAATACCTGACCCTGTGAAACTCCTATCGAAAGCTAGGGATAAAGCGTTCAGAAGCCTTAAGAGAGAGAAGCTAGATCTTTCAGGAGAGTTTAATGTGATATTGACGCCTGAAGGCTTTATAGAACTCTTCAACGCGACATACGGCGAGGCACTGCTTGGAGTAAGCTATGTAAACAAGTCTTCCCCATTCAGAGACAAGTTGGACGAGCAAATAGCACCCGAATGCTTCACAGTAATAGATAACCCCCAGGCTCCAGGTAAAATGGGTAGCATACCCTTCGACGGAGAAGGCGCCCCGACATACACAAAGAAAGTCATCGACCGTGGAGTACTGAAAACATTCCTCTTCAACCATTACTACGCTCAAAT
>JALUZI010000117.1 GCA_027012045.1 Desulfurococcales archaeon | reverse complement strand
GGGTGGTCCGCCATGGCTACTGCTACATCGGGATTCCAGGTAGCTGTTACCAGGCTTCTAGCAGAGGAGAAGCTGCCTACTGGCCTAGTATACCCTGAAAGGCTTGGTGAGGACGAGGATTTATCAAATGACCTCAAGGGATTCCTCGAGCCGGAGGGGTTGAAAGCCACTGAGAGACTAGAGTGAAACTTGTCTCCCTGACCCTGGGGAGTACTGTTTTTACCCAACAGGCACAACCCTCCACCTCCCCGGGGGTGGATGAGGGGTGAACATAAGCCCAGGCGATTTCGGTAACACTATTTCAACAGGTTTCATAGCATCCGCAACTATTACATTCTACTTCCTCCTATTGATACTGGCCTTGAGGAAGCCCGGCTCGAGGCTTCCATTGTACAGGCTCTCGGTTATTCTTGCAATAATAGGTTTCGTATCGATTAACTTCATGGCGGAACTCCCCCGGTTCCTGGTGGCCGAGAACCTTACATACGCAGTCCTCTTCACCTTATCCCTAGTGTTCAGCGACGGGAAGGGAGGCAAGCTCCTATCCCTGCTGCTCTCAATGTTCGCTGCAGGGAGAGTTTCAAGAAGCATTGTATCCCCGGACGGGAGAGTAATGGATCTCGCCGCCCAGCATATCCCTCTTGAGGTGCACCTGCTGTTTATAGGTATACTATCCTGGATACTCCTAGCCACACCTAGCGGTATCGAGAAGTTGCTCGAGGATTTACCTGAGCCAGCGGGGGAGACTGGGGATTAGCCTCCTGTAACCATTATACAGGGACCGCTCCCCCTCTCTACTAAGGATATATTCAGTGCAGGGTGTATCTCGGCCCACATCCCGTGGTCAGTGTCAACGACAAGAGGCCCCGATACCACTATCTTGTCGCCGCGGCATACCATTCCCCCGAGAGCTCCGTATAGGAGCTTGTTCCTCGCGTCCTCCTGTATCTCAACATGGAGATGCCCATTCCTGAGTACGGTGTTACCTCCACTTAAGATGCCTGTGGCGTTGACCCCTGTTAGATCGAAGCAATAGTCACCGTCCTCGAACAGTTTAGGTGTCCCTGTCACTGTGCCCTCTATGGTGACGCATTTCTCGACGATGCGCAGCCTCTCAGGGTCGTGGGTGTTTATGAACACATTGGAGGTTGACCCGCATACTGGGCTGTTCACACTCCACCGCCCGCTGGTCCAGCTCGAGGGTTTGAAGGGATACGCGTAGATCGATGAGTTCAATGCCACTGCGTGGAGCGAGAATGCTAGTGCTAGGACACTGATGACTACTCCGGTGGAGATGGATGCCCACTGCCTGCCGCCGATAAACGATGCCACAGCCCCTAGTAACCCCAGCACTCCAATGGGGGACAGGTAGAAGGCTGTGGACAATAGGAACACTAGTACGCCGAAAGCAGATGTGGCCCCAGCTATCCAGCCCTTCTCGAACCATGCTTTATACGTCAATGCAACCGCTATACCTGTGACCAGTCCGAAGACGCTTAACGCTGTGTGGATACCGTCATCCCCATAGTAGAGTACTCCTACCAGCGTAGCTATGACCGCGTCGAACCCTCCTGCAACAATGCCCATGCAGATGTAGCCCTTTCTAACCCGCGCATAGCCTGCTAAGTAGGCCTCAATGGTCCGGAGCACTAGGCTCAAGTATGCGACGAGCATGAAGACCGCGTGGGTCCCAGCTAGGACTGGCAGTGCAATTATACTTGAGACCAGGGTTGCAATGGAAGCCTCTAATGGTGTTAGTAGAGCTGCCGCGGTCACCACAGCGGCGACTTGGGGACCGTATCCTTGGAATAGGCTGGGGGCGTTAACCATTATTGAGTAGGCGATGAAGCCTATTAAGATGGATGCAGTCCACCGGTATAGACTGCTAGGCCGGGGCGAGGGTCATCCCCTCATGGCCTGCATCATATAGGATGCTGATCCTCCGATCCAGGCGACCAGCTCTACGATCCTCAGCGCATCCCACGCTGAGGACGCCTTGTAGGATAAGAGGTACGCGTCCTTTCTCTCTACTCCGGGTAGTAGTTGGGCCATGTCTGCGATGAGGCTGTCTCTGACCCATATATCCAGCTTGTATGGAGGGCTCCATTCTCCTCCGTAAAGTGGTTTCAACTCCCCCCTACTGTATTTCTCGAGGGCATTGCTAACAGCCTTCCACACCACCGACTCCACCCTAGCCTTATCAGGGTACCACGCCGCCAGCCTACCAGCCCCAGTCTTCAACGGGACAAACACCGTCTCCGGGGAGACCTCGGATACTTGCTTCCCTAAAGCTTCGTCCCCCGCTACCAGTATAACCGGAACCCCCTTCTCCCCAGCGTACAGAGCGTTGAGCAGGTACTCACTGGCATGCAAACCGTTCAGCTCCACCCTAAAAATGGTACGGGAACTATACGTATGATCCAAGAAACCGTTTAGCGTCCCTGCCGCTGAGTGGTACCCTATGAAAAGCGCAACATCCGC
>JALUZI010000116.1 GCA_027012045.1 Desulfurococcales archaeon | reverse complement strand
TTACAGGAGTATGGAGGCTTAGACTAAGCAGGCCTGGAATACTAAGAATCTTGGATCAAAACATTACATCCACCATAACCGTTAGAGGGGGCTTGAAAACACTTAAACGCCGTAGAAAGCTCAGGGCTAGTACAGAGGGTTTCAGAGAGGGTGAGCAGATAGTAATATTGGATGAAGACAAGGAACCGATAGGAATCGGATACTATAGTAACGGCGAGATACGCGTACACAACATCTTCTTCACATATTACCCTTCAAAATTCGCTGAGGACGTGGAGTCCCACTGGGATGATGTTGTATTTGAAAACGAGGATTACCTTAGCGAGATGGAGGAAAAAGCGGTGGAATTCATTAGAACGATGTACAGGAAACACGGGGGTCCTGTAATAGTATCCTTTTCAAGCGGTAAAGATAGCCTCGTAGCTCTACACTTAACGCTGCAAGCAGGGTTGAAACCTGTTATACTGTTCAACAATACTGGAATAGAACTCCCAGAGACTGTGGAGCATGTTTACCGAATAGCTGATAAGTGGGGACTCGAGGTCATAGAGTCGTCTGCAGGCAATGCTTTCTGGGAATCAGTGGAGAAGATCGGCCCGCCAGGCAAGGATTATCGCTGGTGTTGTAAAATAACGAAACTAGCCCCACTTGCTGAGACCATAAACAAATACTTCCCAGATGGAGCCCTTAACATTGTGGGTCAAAGAGCATTCGAGAGCCTAGACCGCGCCAAAAGCGGGCGTGTGTGGAGGAACAAATGGCTACCCCAACTCCTTAATATAAGCCCAATACAATACTGGGGCCAGCTTGCCGTGTATCTCTACATATTCAAACACAAACTCCCGTTGAACCCGTTGTACTATAAGGGATTCGACAGGCTAGGCTGTTTCATGTGTCCAGCCGCCACAGTTGCCGAGTACCGGCAGGTCAAAAATACGCATCCTGAACTCTGGAGTAAATGGGAATCGGTTCTTTATAGATGGGCTGGGAAACTAGGCCTTACCGGTGAAGAGGCTAGAATTTGGGTTGAGAAAGGTGTATGGAGATGGCTTACACCGGCAGTCCAGAAAAAGAGACTGGAGAAAAGGCTCGGGTTAAACATGCCGGAGTGGACTGAGTACTATAGGAGCTGGCTTGACGGGTTCCCGCTGGTGGAAGAAGAAAGCTGGGGGACATCCATAGAATTCGACCATAGTGTTGATCCGGGGTTCCTTTCTGACCAGTATACTGTTATAGGGCCTTTCGAGAAGATTACGGGTAACTTGTATAGACTTGCGAATAGTAGGGTAGAGGTAGAAGTTGACGGTAAGAAGATAAAGATAAAGGGTTTAAAGGCGAGAGCTGGCAGAGAGTTCGCTTATGATATAATCAAGCTCTATTATAGATGGACATTCTGTGGTAAATGCAGGCTATGCGAGGCGAGCTGTCCCACAGGGTCTATAAAGATAGTGGATGGGAAGCCCAGGGTTGAACCATCTACTTGTATTCATTGTAAGTTATGTATAGACAATTGCCCCGTGTCAGACGTTACCGTTGAGAAGATAGTTGTACCTGTAAATGAAGGAGAGGTAACCGCGTGGAGGAGGAAATGGAAGAGGAGCAGAGAGAGTATAATAAGGAGGTTCCAGCAGCTCAAGTTAAAGAGGAAAGGCGTCAGTGAAGAGGAGAGCAGTGTAGAGGAGGAGGGGTTCTTCCTGGGAGGCTAGGTCTTCCAGTACTTCCTGTTTTCCACATATTTCCTCTCCTCTTCGATAATAGACCTGTAGAACTCTCTTTCACCATAGTCGACTAGTCTAGAGAGGACTCTAGGTAGGGTTTTGGGTCCTATCCCCCTTGCCATTAATGCTTCGATCACATATCTATTCAGTCCATCACTAGTATATGACAAGAGTAAGCTTGCAACGCCATGTAAATCGGATAGTCTCTTTTTCTCTTGTGGAGTAAGCCTTTTTCCCTGAACGTACTTCCTTACAATGTTAACAGCCTCTTCGTCCCCTTTCCACGTCACGGTTACGAGTGTTCCCCCGCATCTAGGGCATTTCAGGTACTCCCCTGGAGAAACCTCTATGGGTTTAGTCTTCCAGGAGTAGCCGCATGACATGCATATTAGTCTTGCCTCAGTGTTTGATAGTCTTCTCTTGACTGCATCAATCATTATACTCTTTAGAATTGTCTGACGCCCGGAGGCAGTTTCGGGTTTTCTCATGTAGGGATTTTCGAGGACTTGCATTGCAAGCGGCGTGGGTTTCTTCCGCCATCTATCAATTATGGCTTCACTGCTTATTTTTAGATTGGATAGAAAATCGATCACTGAATCCATGTCATTGTTCTCGACCAGCATTTCATTTATAACTTCACGCTCCACAACTGTATCCCTATATATTTGTACTAGTTTCCTGAGGGTCTCCGATGTAAGCCTAGCGTCGTTATCGATTATGCCCATTCTCTTAGCGATCCAAGACAATCTTATCCTGTATGCATAAGTGTTCCTTACATGTTCTATGAACAGTCCCATGAGGCCGGCTTTGTCGGTTTTAGATAGTTCTATGAGTGCGTTAACTATCATCTTAGCCAGGACTCGAGGCGACATATTTGATGTGAAGAGTATCGCGTAGGGTATTCTACTGTATTCGACGTGTTCGAGCCTGGAGATTATGCTTGATATGAGGAGGCCTAGCGTGTAGTTCCCTTTGCTTCCAAGGCAGCTGTATAGAATCACCCCATCATCCGTAACCTCTAGTAACGGCCTGTATAAGCCCAGATCTAGGTGACTGCTGTCCCTTGACATGTTCTCAGTGATCCGGTGGAGATCCTGTTTAGCTTTGTCTGTCAAAAAGTCTCCATAACGTTTTTCTATTATTTGTAAAGCATAATCTCTATCATATAGTAGAAGCTGGAGGATACCGCATACCTCTCTTGCAACTTTGTAGTCTACCGGTATAAGTTCCCCTTCCCATGACGGGATCCTAGCGTCGGTCTCTCCTTGCAGGATGACCTGTATTTTGCCTTTTTCAGTGTCTATGTCGAGTACTTTCCATATCTTCCCCGCTAGAACGAAGTACGGTGACTCCTTGGATATGTTTGTAACAACGAATCTCTCTGAAACTTTTCCCACCACTTTCCGGGTTGTGATATCTATCACGATGTAATCAGGCTCGCTCGGGATCATTGAAACCTTGTAGAAGTAGCTTCTTGTTCTTCTTCCCATGTCTATGATTTCATCCTTCTTTTTAACTATCCTGAGTTCATCCATGAAACTGGTTAGCTCGTCTAGTTCATCCGGGGTTAACGGTTTATAGAATGGTAGCTGTGTTATGCTTGTGTAGAACTCGTAGCTGTTCAGAGGCCTCGAGTCAAGCACTGAGCCGGCTAGACTGTGGGCTAGGGCGTCTAGGGGCTTCTCGTATGTGGGAAGGTCTTCCAGGTCTCCTTTCCTCGTTCTCCTAGCTATGACGAGCGATTCGAGTAGTTCGAATATATTGCTTACAGTTATTATGTACCCCTTGCTGGTCCGCCCGATTAGGTGGCCTGACCTCCCTATTCTCTGTGAAAGATTTATGGCTCTCCTTGGAGACATTACCTGTACTACTCTGTCCACTCTACCTATGTCTATACCGAGCTCCATGCTGGATGTAGAGACAAGTATTTTGATTCTTCCTTCCTTGAAGTCACGTTCTACACGTTCCCTCACGTCTCTATGAAGGCTTCCATGGTGGACTCCAACGTCTTCCTGTGTTTTAGCTAGCTCTACTCCCAGTTTTTCCGCTACCTGCCTGGTATTTACGAATACCAGTGTACTCCCCTCTTCCCGGGATATACCTGCGATTTTACCTGAAAGCTCTCTCCAGAAATTCTCTCTGGAGTCAACGGTGTCTACCCTAATTACGTATTCCTTGTATGACGGGTCTACAGCTAAGAGCGGATATCCTCCTATTGCCTCTGATACCTTCCTAATGCTTTTCTCCGATAATGTTGCGGACAAAGCTATCAGTTGTGGTTTCCTACCAATGATTCTTTCAAGCCGTTTTAGTGTAAGGAAGAATTCAACGCCTCTTTTACTATCCAGCAACTCGTGAACTTCATCGATTACTACCCATTTAACACTTTTCAGGTTCTTCTGTATCTTCCCCACGGTTAGGAGCAAGCCGAATGACTCGGGTGTTGAAACCATTATTGTAGGTGGCTTCGATATAAACTCTCTCCTCTCCCGCTGGCCAGTGTCTCCGTGTCTGACCATTAGTGTATAACCAAGGGACTCGACTAACCTAGTCATCCTCAACGTTATATCCCTATTCAACGCTCTGAGAGGGGTTATGTAAACTGCTCTGATACCTCTGGATTTCCTGGTGCTTGAAAGCATCGAAAGCACTGGAATCAATGCTGCCTCAGTCTTCCCTGTTCCCGTTGGAGCCACGATTAACGTGTTTCTACCGCTTAAAACTAGTGGAATAGCCTTTCTCTGAATAGGCGTAGGCTCGATATAACCCATTGAGCAAAGAACACTTTCAGTTAAACGGTTAACTCCTAGATTACTCCACTCGCACTTCAACACTTACCATACTCCCTTATTTCCCGGTTTCAACAGGGTCATCCGCCTTTAAACAAAGTCTTTCCACGGTTAACAGCGCCATTCATTTTACCAAGTTCTAAAAGTTATTATAATAACGGCTGATTCAGAGGAGGGATAAACGGGTCGTTGGTAAATATATCGAGGTTCACGAGGACGGTAATTATTTTCATAGCGTTGTATACTGTATATGCATTTATACTCATATTAGTGGGTAAAGAAGCTCTGATTCCCCAGAACAGGCATACGATCGGTTTAATAATTAGCCCTAACTTGAAATACTTAGCTGCTACAGACATAATACTGGCCTCGGGTTTACTAGTTTCGTATTTCCTTACCGGTAGTGTTCTGGAATACTTGGCTGCGATGGCTTCGAGCATCTATATCCTCAGCTTGCAGGCGAGTAGAATCGGTTTGTACGAGCTCTCTCTCACCGTGATTCTGCCTTCAAGCATAACTCTTATTCCTGTCGTCATACATGCTATTAAGAGAAAGAAAAGCGTCGAACCATGGGCTGCCAAGATCGGCGTGTGCTTCCCCAAAAGGGGGCTCAGGACTCCTATTATAGGGTTTCTATCAGGTTTAGGTATAGGTTACTCTATACTAGGCCTTACTGGTCTGAACTCATATTTCAATAGTTATTTACTATGGGGATTAGGTGCTTTATTTTCGTCTGTTCTAGGTCTTTGTTCGCTGAAAAGAATGCCTGTTCTACTGGGACTACTTGCTTCTCTCTCCATCCTCTCGCTTCCATTGGCGTTAATTTTGTCTATGGCTTCGCCTTTGAAACTAGAGTTGAAAAGCAGGGGTAGAGGGTTCGCTTCAATCAGGGGAGGCCTCTACTTCTGGAGTAGACTTGACTCTCTGGACCCCCCTTTCGATTATTGCGAAGGAATAGTCGGGTGGCACTGGGCTGAAATAGTAGAATCCCGGCTTTTCATCGAGAACATTATGGGCCCGGAGAACCCCAACCTCAACACTATCGTGGTGGGTAGGAGTGGATCTGGGAAATCCACGGTCACCAAAAAACTAGTGAAATTCTTCTATCAATACGGGTACAGCGTTCTGATACTCGATTTCCACGGTGAGTACAATAGTATGGATGGAAACTTTGTCAGAGTCGACCTCTGGAGCAGTGATTACTATTTGGACCTAAATTCCATTCCGGGAGACGAGGAGTTTAAGGCTCAACTAGTAGCAGACGCCTTCAAGAGCGTGTTCCCAATAGGGGAGAGGCAATACTCGATACTCTATGACGCCCTTACCGACTACTTCCTCACAGGGACTGATTCAGACCTAGCTGGCAGTGTATCCAAAAGCATAGCTGAACTAGAGGATTCTACTAGCGGTACTAGCATC
The DNA here is from genome assembly GCA_027012045.1 of Desulfurococcales archaeon. GTDB lineage: Archaea > Thermoproteota > Thermoprotei_A > Sulfolobales > Acidilobaceae > Tiamatella. The sequence goes on along the minus strand of JALUZI010000116.1, from coordinate 20,762 downwards.
CTAGGCCTCATACAGTATATTAGGCAGCTGGAAAGGTTTTTCAAGGGAGAGAAGCCTATTAACTTACTGTTAAACTCTAGCTCTAGTATAGTCATCGACATGTCTAAAATACCTGGCATCCACTTGAAACTTGCTTTATCAGAGTTCATCCTGAGAATAATCTACAATACAATGAGTGATGGCACGGGAGCCCGGAGGGTTATTGTTGTAGAGGAGGCCCATCACTTCAGTGATTCAAGTATTCTGGGAAAACTATATAGTGAAGCCCGGAAGTTCGGTTTGGCTATTATAGGTGTAGCACAAAACCCCCGGTCACTATCTAAGGATATCGTGGTGAACGCATCTAACAAGTTTATCTTCGGACTGGATGAACCGGATAATCTTAATTATGCCGTAGGAATGACTGCCCCAGCCGACCGGCAACAGGAAAACGTGTTAAGATACACCATTGCAAACCTACCGCCCGGCTTCAGCGTATATGAGAACAAGGCCCTCGCCAGCGAGCTTTTCATTATTAAGGTTTTTTAGCAGTTGAGGCAACTGTAAAACCGCTGGAACAGTGGGGGTCATACTGGTTGAGCACGGAAGACATAGCTGTCGAGGAATCCCCGGAGGATATCGAGGTAACGAGTGGTGAGGAAGAGGAGGAAGATATCGGTTTCATAGTGCTAAGTCCCACGCTTGTAGAGTCCATGCTCACATATATCGATATACTTGAGAAGCTGGCTAAAGGGGAGATAACGCTCTCAGAGGCAAGGTCTTATATAACCGAGATAAAACCTCCCGAGGTTAAGAAAAAGAAGTCCAAGAAAACGGCTACACGGAAGAAATCAACGCGTAAAACAACAAGCAAGAAGAAAACGTCAAAGAAGAGTTCAAAATAGCTTTTCCACAATTACCTCCTCGTAACCTATCTTCCGCAGCATTTCCTCAAGTTTCTCTATAGGGTATCTCCTGTCAAAAACCAGGACAACAATGTTCTGGTCTCCAGTTTTTTCCAGCCTTATTTTATCTATGGACACCCTCCCCCTTAGAAGGTCAGAGTAGTCGTGGGGCAGTGGGATATAGTCTCTTTGTTTCCTTTTCATCATGTCATAAAACACGTTGAAATTCTCGGCTATTCTTATCGCCTCGTGAACCTCGTTTCCCCCTTCTTCGCTTTCCATAAGCCTTAGAAGCTCTAGGGCTTCCTGGCTGGGCAGTTTCACAATCCTGTATTTAGCTAGGTCTAACTGTATTTTAGCCGACTTCAATACAATCCACCTTGATGGGGGTTCTGCTTTTGTTGATAAAATAGTTTTTAGTCTGCAAGAGTTCCATACATTATTAACTAGGCGAACTATTAGCGTTTAATTGTTAGTGATTCCGGGTGTCTAGAATTGCTAAGAGCGTCACACGCTAATGTATCTAAACTGAAATATGTCGCGCAAACCCTCGCGAAAGTCGGTGACGAGGCCCTAGTGCTCGCCGGGGCAGACGGCTTGGTATTCAAAGTTCTTAGCCCTGACAAGCTTATATTAGCTGTTTTCCGGATGCCACTGGCGTCTTTCGAGGAGTACCACCTAGATGAAGAGTACAAGTTTACTGTAAGGACGGATCGTGTAAGCACCGCTATGAAGAGGGGAACCCGTAACGACATACTTGAAATAGAGTATGACCCCGAGACTAATATTCTGAGGCTCATTTTCAGAGACAAGAAAACAGGTGTTCCAAGGGTTTTCGAGATACAGACTATGCCAGGGCTGAGCGATATACCAGAGCCCAAAGTCAACTTGACAACTAAGATATTAATGGGGGCTGACGATTTCAAGCACATACTTTCGGATGCTAAGGCTATAGGGGCGAACGTAATAACTCTGGAGGCAGAATTAGACGCGTTAAAAGCTTATGCTTCTGAAGAGCCATTCGAATATAGAGGAGTCTTCAAGAGAGATTCCCCGCTAATAGATATTGAATCTCCAGGCGGGGACAAGGCGAGTTATTTATTAGCAGCGCTGCAAGCCGCGGCGAAGCCTGCATCTGCAGCTGAACAGCTTGTACTGGAGTTCTCTGATAACATGCCAATGAAGCTTGTTTACAGGTTCCCGGGAGGAGAAGACCTCTACCTGTGGATTGCTCCGGCTATTGGATGATTAATTCCGTGTTTCATTCATCTATATATGAGAGTATACCTCTGGATCTGCGGGATGCTTGTTTTTTAGTTTTGGACTTCTGTTTAACACTGCGCTTCAGCTCGGGGAACCATGCCGGCCTCGGACACTTGTCTCTCAGCGGGCATGAAAGACAGCAGGAGGGGCATACCATCAAGCCGGGCTTGAGGGTGCATTCCCTCACAGGTCCGTGCCTGCCACAAATATCGCATCTCTCCCATGACAATGTTTTCCTATCCAATTTATCGAGCACCTTACAGGTTTGTTGGTTGGCCGTTCTGGCGGAGGTCTACCCGGAGGGACTAGCCCTGTCTCCCTCCCCGGATACCTCCGCTCATCGGTCGGCCAATTTTTATTGTTGGGTTCAACTGGGATTTAATTGTTCGATCATAGACTTGAGTGTAATGGCGTCTGCATACATGTAAATATTATTGAACATTACATAGGCAGTATTTTTATTCTCTATCTCCATGTAACCGGTTAGGACGCCGAGTAGTTTTTGAAGGTCCTCCGCAGTGTACTTATACTTATAGTTGACTACACCTTTTCCCAGCCCATGTAGTCTCGTGTAAACAGTGGGAACAGGGTATTTGACAGGAGGTAAGGTTCTAAGGATATCTGTTGACAGAATCAGGGTTCTACTGTACTTTACGATGAACTGGATTTCGCTTGTGTATTCAAGTGTTGAACCTCTAATCTCCCATACTGGGATGAATCCTTTGTCTGACACGATGTTGAAAAACTCTGAGATCTCAGCAGTGTTGAGTGGCTTAAAGCTTCCTGGGGTTTGGAACACTATTAGTTTTGAGTCAAGCTCTTCGGCTGCTTCTATGGTCTTTTCGAGTAGGAGCAGGTTGTCTTTAGTGGGCCTCAAGCCTCCTATTCCGTCTGGATCGACTCCTATTTCGGTAGGTGACTTTATTTTCGCCTTCCTCGAAAGGAACTTGTTCCATCCATGTGTTATAGGAAACCATGCTTTAACAGTGAACTCAAGTTTGGGGGCTCGTTCCCGCCATTTCCTGTATTTACCTGTCTTTGGCTTGTAGAACGTTTCTTGTATTTCAACCACGTCAAGATGTTCCTCTAGCTCTTCGAGTCTCCTGGGTATACCGCAGACTCCTACTTTTATATCCATACTGCCCCCTCATTCTTTACTTTTTCAAGAAATTCACCAAATTCTTGTTTGTTGTAGCATTTTACACTTGTGCAGTATACTTCAGCGTTTATTGAGGATATTTTCTCAACAGAATTCCACCATTCATCTTCGCTTGATTTCCATTTTCTGCTTAACGATCCTAAGGCGTCGCCTATTACGGCTATAGTTCTAATGGGGTCCCTTACTATGTAAGTGGTCGACCCAGGTGTATGGCCTGGTGTATAAAGGTATTCTAGAATAATATTAGCCTTCTCTAAGACCCCCCTATCACCTTTCAAGATATGCCCGACAGGAACCGGGTGGAAATCCGTATTATACCTATCGGAGTCCGTGAGGATGTTATCACCCTCCATTACAGCTATGGCATCCCCCTCATGGACAGCTATAATTGAAGAGTTGAGTCTATGGAACAAGTAGTCTCCACCAGCGTTATTTATGTGGCAGTGCGTGTTGTAAACCTTTTTCACAGGTTTACCCGCTAGTCCCAGCTGTATAATGCTAGTGTTAATGTGTTCATAGACTCCTGGAAACCCTGATCCAGTATCGATAAGGAGAAGACTGTCCCCTTGGTCTATAAGTATAGAGACCGCGTCAAATGGATAAACGACGCCGGGTTCTAATACCCTATAGACATAGCGTCCCATCTTAATCAAGTCAGAGCACCAGCTAAAACGCAGTATGTTCAGGTTTCGAATATGAGTTAAATTGAGATGTTGAGAAAGAATGGATGTTTTATACCTTGACTCCGGGTTAGACTACTCTTATAGGTCTTATAGAAACCATCCTTACCTCTGGGAGACCGTTCAAGATCTCCCTAAGCTCTTCAACGCTTACCTTCGCATTAGACATATCTACAACCATCGTACATTCCGCTATATCCCCTCTTCTTATAGTAGAGCACCTAGTAGTTATCTGGTCGGCTCCATGTTTAGCCAGTTCATCTGAGATAGAGGCGAATGCACCTGGAACATCCTGGAATTCCACGGTTACCTCATATACGCTTTGCCCCGAGCTTATTATGGGGGTTAGTATGATCTCTTTGGTATCCGAGTCTCCTATAATGACAAGATACATGCCCTCGTTTATTCCAAGGGTCTCACGTATCAATGCTGGTACGGTGACTCTGCCCTTCGCGTCCATCCTCACTATATCGGTTATTCTCACGCGAGTACACCTCCATATCCCACTTTTAATCCACGCGGTTATATAAACCGTTTCAAACCTACATTATATAGTTTATCGTCATACCGGCCAGATTAAATGATATACTGGCCTAAAATTATAATTACCCGTAAATTAGAGTTAAAACTAGCGCTTAACCCCCCGGGGAAGGTGTAAGGTTTTGGGTAGAGTCAAGGGACGTTTAGAGGAGGCTTATGACCCGCATAAAGTCGAGGATTACGTGCATAAGTTCTGGGATGAAAACTCTATATACCTAAAAGTAAAGGAGAAATCATCGAAGAGTAAGAAGAAATACTATTTCCTAGACGGTCCACCGTACCCGTCCTCTAATACTTTCCACATAGGAACCGCGTGGAATAAGACGATAAAGGATTCGATGATCAGGTTCTTCAGAATGAAAGGCTACAATGTGTGGGACAAACCAGGATACGATACCCATGGACTCCCTATAGAGGTTAAAATAGAGAAGGAGCTAGGGCTGAAGACGAAGAAGGACATATTGAAAATAGGTATCGATAAATTCGTGCAGAGATGCATGGAGTTCGCAAAGAGAAATGTTGAAGGACTCACCGAGGGATTCAAGGATCTAGGTGTTTTCATGGACTGGGAACACCCCTATCTCACCTTTAAGGACGACTATATAGAATCTGGCTGGTGGATGATTAAGCGGGCACACGAGCAAGGGCTCCTCGAGAAGGATCTACTCGTTCACCACTGGTGCCCCAGGTGTGAAACAACCCTAGCCGACTATGAGGTCTCAGAATACGTGGATCTAGAGGATCCCTCAATATATGTTAAATTCAAGCTGAAGGGATATGACGACAAGTACATCGTTATATGGACCACCACTCCATGGACCTTGCCAGCAAACGCTTTCGTCATGGCTCACCCTGACATAGAGTATGCTGAGGTGGAAGTTAACGGTGAAACACTTGTAATGGCTAGGAGTAGAGTAGAGAAGATAATGGAGGAAGCGGGGATCAAGGATTACACCATAAAGAAAGTTATTAAGGGTTCCGACCTCGAGGGGCTTGAATACACTCATCCTCTAGAGGATGAGGTTAAAGCACAGGAGTTGCTCAGTAAGTATCACAGGATCGTTATGGCTCCCGAAGCTGTAACAGAGCATGAGGGTACAGGACTTGTTCACTCGGCTCCTGGGCACGGTGATGTGGACTTTGAAGTAGCCCGGAAGATCGGGGTTCCAATTGTTTCCCTAGTCGGCGACCAGGGAAACCTTCTTGACGGTGCGGGTAAATATGCAGGAATATACTTCCGCGAAGCAAACAAGTATATTATAGAGGATCTCAGGAGGAAGAATGCTCTTCTACATGAATCCACCATAGTCCACAAGTATCCTGTCTGCTGGAGGTGTAAAACCCCTCTACTGCTCAGGGCTACAGAGCAGTGGGTGATAAAGGTATCAAAACTCAAGGACAAGCTGATCAAGGAAGCGGAGACTGTTTATTGGCAGCCGGAATGGGCTAAAACACGGTTCATAAACCTGTTGAAAAACGTTAGGGACTGGGTTATAAGTAGACAGCGTTTCTGGGGGATACCGCTCCCAATATGGGTCTGCAAAAAGTGCGGGCACATTGAAGTTGTGGGTAGCAGGGAGGACTTAGAGAGGCTTGGAGGGAAGGTTCCTGAAAACCTTCACAGGCCCTGGATTGACGGTGTAAAGCTCAGGTGTCCTAAGTGTGGAGGTGAAATGGAGAGAGTCAAGGATGTTACAGACGTTTGGTTTGATAGCGGAATATCCTTCTATGCAAGCCTGGGATACCCTAGGAACAAGGAGTTATGGAATTCGCTTAAACCTGTTGACTTCATAACCGAGGGGCATGACCAGATAAGAGGATGGTTTTTCAGTCTACTGAGAAGCGGGGTAATAACATTCGGCTCGAAGCCGTATACTAGAGTGCTGGTGCACGGGTTTACGCTTGACGAGCATGGATTCGAGATGCATAAGTCCCTGGGGAACTATGTGGAGTTCAAGGAAGTAATTGAAAGAATGGGCAGGGACATTTTCAGGTGGTGGGCAATGATGACCACCACCTGGGAAGACATGAAGTTCTCCTGGGCAGGCATGGAAAAAGTCAAGAGAGACCTCTCCATAGTATGGAACGTCTACAACTTCGCGCTCACATACATGTCGCTAGACTCATTCGACCCCGTAAACAACAGCATCGAGGAATTCTCGGAAACACTCAAACCAGAAGACAAATGGATACTATCCAGACTTCATAGACTCATAAAGAAATATGAGGGAGCAATGTATGACATGAAGCCTCACGAGGCTGCTAGAGGTATTAGGGACTTTATAATAGAGGATGTAAGCAGATGGTACTTAAGGCTGATAAGAAGGAGGGTCTGGGTTGAAGAAGACACTGTCGACAAGAGGACGGCATATGCTGTCCTATACTATATCTTGAAGAACTGGCTCCTACTAGCAGCTCCCTTCATACCCTTCATTACTGAGAGACTTTACAGGGAGCTGGTCTACAAGTCTGGAGACGGCTATGAGTCCGTCCACCTCGAGGATATGCCCAGTTATAAAGCTGAGTTGATAAGCGATGAGATCGAAGAATCCATGAATATTGCAAGGGAAATAATAGAAGCTGCACTCGCAGCTAGAATGAAGGCCGGCTTAAAGGTTAGGAGGCCGGTGAAGAGAATACTAGTCGCTCCTGTAAGTAGGGATATCGTAGATAAGATCGATCCGTTCAGGCACGTTATACTTGAAATGGCTAATGCTAAGAGCCTGGAAATAGTTGAGGAGGGCTTTATAGAGTCGCAGATGGTTAGGAGTGTGGAGCCCGACTACCGTGGAATAGGACCCGAGTTTAAGCAGAAGAGTAGGGCTGTGGTCGACCTGATTAGTAGGTACAGTAAAGAGATAGCTGATGCCATAGTGAGAAACGGTTACTATGTCGGTAAGGTGAACGGAGAAGAAATACGCTTGGAACCGAGGCATGTAAAGATAAGGGCTGACTATCCTGACTGGCTTAGCGTGGAGCCCTCGAAAGTTGGCCTCGTTGCAGTTGATTCACGTCTTGACAAGTCAGAAATACTCGAGGGATTGGCTAGGGAGATTGTTAGGAGAATCCAGTTCATGAGAAAGGAGCTTAAGCTTGGCATAGAAGACGATATCATGGTATCTATATCGACTGATGACGAGGCTATCTCAGAGGCAGTTAGGGCCTATAAGAATTACATTATGAGAGAGGTTAGAGGAGTGGAAATAACTGGGGATCCCATACAGGGATACAGGCGTGAGTGGGATATAGATGGGGCTAAAGTTGTAATCACCATTCAGAGAGTCAGCGATAGAAATGGCCGGCAGTAGAGACGATAAAGTGTATATAACCCCAACAGAGATAAAGACCTTCTTTTATTGTCCCAGACTGCTCTTCTTCCAATTATACCTAGGCAAGAAGATGACTCTTAAACGTAGGATCCGAGCCAAGCTAGGGAGTTTTTATCATGCTATTAAGCATATAACGAACATTTTAAGAGGAATTGAGGCGGAGAAAGATGTTACACTTGAACTGGGGAGATATGTTTTAAAGGGAAGGATTGACGCACTGGAAGAGGGAACAGACAAGATACTGATACATGAGTATAAAAGTGGTAGCGGGCCGAGGAGGGGGGCTTGGCTTTCTGATTACATGCAGGCACTCACATATGCATTCATTTCCATTAGAAATAACTCGAGAGGTAAAAACGTCATCTTCAAACTACACTATAGAAGCAAGACACTCGACTTTAATATAGACTCCGAGTCGGTAAACCTGTTGCTAAACGCCATGAGCGATATTTACATCATCAAGAAGCACGGGGTTCTCCCCGACCCGAATCCTTCTCCCGCAAAATGCTCGAAATGCCCCTACAGAGATATCTGCCAGTCTCTACAACCGGATGAAGCATTGTCCTCATGGGTTAAGAGCCTCGGCAGCGTTATCCGGCCCTCTCATGATAGGGAAGATTAATTATTTCTCAATACACGCCATCAAAAAGGATAACATACATGTGTTACAAACCTGTACTATAGCTGTATTGGAGAGATGAAGGACTTGGACGAATACATGGAAAGGAAGGTCGAGGAAATATACGGTAAAACCATAAGGAGACGAGCGCCAGTAAGGAATCCCAGAGTAGCAAAGAGAATACTAGAGGATGAATACAAGTTAGTCGTGGATGAGAAAACAATTACTCTAGTATACGCAGCATTTTACAATGGAAGACCTGTTCTATTCGAAGGACCGCCAGGCACGGGTAAAACGGAGATAGGGCAGGCATTGCTGGAGCTATGGTCGGGGAAAGAGCCCTTTATACTACCGTGTAGCGAGAACTACGATGAGTACAGAGTCATCGGGGATTTCCATCCTTTAATAGCTATGAAGAAAGGGTTTACAGAAGAGTCATTCATCCCTAGACCCATACTTTCGGCTCTAATACTTGACACAGGCGTGCTCATCGACGAAATAAGGAGGAGCAGTGAGGAGTTCCAGAACATGGTTCTAGACATCATAGATAAGAGAAGAATAATTGTTCCAGAGCTCAAGAAACTTTTCAAAGCGAAAGGCCTAGGTTTCCAAGTAATATTCACAAGTAACCCTGAGGACATAGGCCAGAACGAGTTGAGCGACGCGTTTCTAAGACGAGTAGTTAGAATAGAGTTTTCGTACCCCAGGAGAGAGTTAGAGGAAAGGATTGTGAACATGAGAACCCTGGACAAACCCAGTCTGCCTGCAGGCACCGTCAATTATATGGTCAGAGTCATAGATATCCTTAGGCAATCAAATATACTATACAAGCCCGGCACGTCAGACCTAGTTGAATGGGGGCGTCTGGCCCAGTTAGTAGCAAAGATACTGGGCAAGGAGAAGGTTGAGATAGACGATGCGGTGGAAGCGGCTTATGCAGTTTTAGTCAAGAGACCGGAGGACGCTGACACTGTTGAATCCGTACTCTCGAGGGAAAGGGATGAATCCCTTGCCGGATAATAGGAGCGGGCCCGGGATAAGGGAGTTATTAGTGTTCAAGGGGATGGCTGAGGCGTATACTATACTTTCCGGTGGCACGCTCGATAAGGATGATCTAGTGTTAATAGAGAAAGCTGTAGGCCTCAAACGCCATGGGGAAAACAAGTCCAGTGGAGTGCAGGAGAAATTCAGTGATAAACAGCTTGAATCAGCTTTATCGTTCTTGGGAGTAAAATATGGATCTAAGTTCTTGAGAAGTGATGTAACTAAAAACAGTAAGGACAGGAGAGAAGCTATTTCTTTGTTCATTAAATTGAAAAGACTGGGCTTTATAAAAGAAACCAAGTCAGGCTTCCACAAAGTTATCGGAAAACAAGAAGCTAGAAGGAGATTAGAAGAAATAAACAGTGACCCCCGATGTATCGACGAGATAATAGGGTCATCCCGCAGTGGATGGGACAGAGACGACCTCCTCATGGAGGCTAGTGTTCACAGTGATGTGAAACCGTACTTGAAACACGTTAGTAACAGGAGAATTCTCAACATTTTATCGGCTAGAATAAGGAAGAGAGACTGGAGAAACGTAGAAGCAATACTAGAAGAACTGGAGTCCAGGCTCTCCGATTTAACAAACAGTGAATTCAAAGAGTTTACGAGAGAGTTAAACCAAATAGAACGGGTCGATAAGAGGGTATTAGATAAATTAGTTAAAGGGAAGCCTGGGATTAACCGGAGACTCCGAAGTATGGGAAGAGGAGTAGGTAGCTCGGTTCAAACGAAAGGATATACTAGAGGTATGGGTGGAGCAGAGGCTTTCTTCTCATACGTGAAAAAGTACATGGAAACTGGGAACGCTGGATATTTAGATATGGCGCTTTCATATGTAAGCTCCACCAGTGATTACCCGTTGTACCAGAAAATAGTCAGCTACCTAGAGAACGGTGAAGCCCTGAGCATAGAGGAGTTAGCCCGTTTTACAAGGAAGCTCCAGACAAGTGAGGCAATTGTCATCCTGAGCATTCTACGTAAAAACAAGGGTTATAGACGGTTTTTACCTCTTCTAAAAAACAGGATACTGGTTGACACTAGGGCAGGTAGGCGGGACTCGAGTAAAACAATATTCACTGTTCACAGACGTGGAGGAAGAGTCGACGTCAGGCGAAGCGTCTTCCGATTAGCCAGAAACAGCCATGAATTCCTGGTTTATAGGAGGAGGGCAAGGCTACCAGGTGTGACCTTAGTAGTAGATGTCAGCGGTAGCTTGAGAGGGTTCTCTGGAGAAGTCCTGCTTTACTCTAGTGTTCTATCAGAGATGATAGATCACTTGATAGTGTTCTCGGATCGGCCTTTGGTATATAAGTGCAGCAAAAAATGCAGGATCGGAGAGATCCTTGTAAACACAGAGTTTGCCGGAAACACTGATATTATTAGAGCCTTGGAGGAAGCTGGAAATCACACGTCAAGGACGGGTAAAATCGTGGTTATTTCGGATTTCAGGCATAACACAAGCGAGAGACGTAGCTTAATAGAACATGTTAGGAAGATTCTAGGCGAGGGCAGGAGAATAACGTTCATAGCAGTAGGTAACATCGATGCGAAAACGGCATCGGCACTAGAAGTTCTGGGTGCCAGAGTTTTAGAACCATCTAACCCTAGGGTTTTGAGAAGAGTTCTCTTTAGGGAACTGCGGTCCAGGTAGTTTTGGATGACTAATAATTTTAAAGGGATTCACTTATATTGGTCTAGAGCAGTGGTTGGATAAAAGGGTGGATCTATTGAGTATGAGTGAGATGCCCGCTGAGTGGAAGAAATTTAGGTATAGGGGTAAATCACTGGAAGAGCTTATGAACATGTCTATGGATGAGTTCGTCAAGCTACTACCTGCTAGGCAGAGGAGGAGTTTGAAAAGAGGCTTCACTCAGGCTCAGATAAAGCTTCTCCTGAAAATCAGGAAAGCTAAACAGAAGATTGCTCAGGGCAAGAAAGTTGTAGTGAAGACCCACGTTAGGGATATGGTTATCCTGCCTGAAATGGTAGGTGTGACTGTAGCGGTATATAATGGGAAGGAGTTCATACCTGTGAGAATAGTACCTGAGATGATAGGGCATTATCTTGGAGAGTTCAGCCCGTCCACGAGAATAGTCCAGCACGGCGAGCCCGGGTTAAAGGCGACTAGGTCGAGCCTGCACATAGGCCAGAAGTGAGGTGAGGAAGTATGGCTGTGTGGAAGTACTCTTATAAGGCTAGGGACGAGTCCAATCTGGCTAAAGCTGTCCTGAAAGACGTGCCTGTTCACCCTAAGGTGATGTATGAGGTTCTCAACACTATAAGGGGCAGGAATCTGGGTGACGCGATGGATTTCCTGGAGAGGGTTATAGAGAAGAAGGAGGCTGTCCCGTTCAGGAGGTATAGTGGCAAGCAAGCGCATAGGAGGGGGCTTGGAGCTAAGTGGGGCTGGCCTGCTGGGAGGTATCCTGTTAAAGCGGCCAAGTACGTCTTGAAGCTATTGAGGAACGTTGAGAACAACGCTGATGTCAAAGGACTTGACATTGAGAAGCTCAGGATAAAACATGTGGCAGCCCATAAAGGCATGGTAATAAAGAGATGGATGCCCCGGGCTTACGGCCGGTCGAGTCCGAAGTATAAAGTGAGCAGCCATATTGAGGTCGTCGTTGAAGAGGTGAGGTAAAGGCATGGTTTTGATTAAGAAATACTTCATAAAACAGGCCATGCAGAAAACGATGATAGACGAGTACCTGGCGAAGCAGTTCGCTAGAGCTAGGTATAGCGGGGTTGACATAGTGCAGACACCTATAGGGACTAGGGTGACAATATTCGCTGAGAGGCCAGCATTGATAATAGGGGCCAGAGGAGCGACTGTCAGGAAGATAACACAGGTCCTGGAGAGAATATTCCATCTGCCGAATCCGCAAGTATCAGTAATGAACGTTGAAAACCCCGATCTAGACGCTAGGGTCAACGCGTTCAGAATAGCTAGCAACATAGAGAAAGGATATCATTTCAGGAGAGTAGCGTTCATCTCTCTAAGGAGAATAATGCAGGCGGGAGCTGTCGGTGCTGAAATAGTCATAAGCGGCAAACTAACCAGTGAAAGGGCAAGATTCGAGAAGTACAAAGCAGGCAAGATCTATAAGACTGGAGAGCACACGGACTACGTTGTTGACAGGGCAATAGCACACGCATTACTTAAGAAGGGTATCATAGGTGTTCAAGTCACAATAGTTAAACCAGGAAAACTCGGGGATTACGTTAGAATAAGGGATGAATCGGAGGTAGAAGAGTTCGTTAATACACTAAGAGAACAGAGGAAAGCTGAGGAGGAAATAGAGGAAATACTTGAACAAGCAGAAGAAGAAATCACCGGAGAAACCAGTGAAGAAACCCCGGCTGTAGAAGGTGGTGAGCAGTGAAGATAAAGGAAATCAGAAGTATGAGTAGAGAGGAAAGAATGAAGAAACTGGAGGAGCTTAGGAGTGAGCTCATAAATCTAAGGGGTAAAGTCAGGGGAGGCGTTGTAGAGAACCCTGGTAAAATCAGGGTGTTGAAAAGGGATATAGCTAGGATCCTTACTGTCAACAGAGAGGAAGAACTCGCATCTAAAAAACAGTGAAAATCCTCCAGGCTCCTTATTGGAAAGCTTTTCCATTCGCTTCTCTTGCTCATCTTCTCCTTGAACCATAGAATATTCCTGAGGCGTTAAATCATGAGGTATACTAAGCGAAACCTTGTCAGACACGAGCTAATAGGGTTGCATGTAATCGTGGAAGAGCACACTAATAGGTTGCTCGAAGGATTGGAGGGAACGGTGTGGTGGGAGACCAAAAACATGCTGTGGATAAAGCAGAATGATGGGAGGGTTGTTAAAGTATTTAAAGGTGGCGCAGTATTCCTGTTTAGACTACCCGATAATACATGGGTTAGGGTAACCGGAGAACTAATAAACCACAGACCGGAAGATAGGGTGAAAGAGGCGTTTAGACGCGGGTAGGAGGTGTATGTGTTGCCTGTTAAGAAGTTAGTGAAAAACGTTGGGATCCCAGGAGTAGAACCACCGAAGAAGACGTGCGACAGTCCTTATTGTCCTTGGCACGGGACGTTGAAGGTAAGAGGAGTTATACTTACCGGTGAAGTAGTGAAAGCTAAGGCTCCCAGTATGGTTGTAGTGTCCCATAGTTATCTCTACTACTCTAAGAAATATAAGAGATATGAGAAGAGGACTAAGAAAATACATGCTTATCTGCCTCCCTGCATCGATGTTAAGGAGGGGGACATAGTGGTTATCGGGGAGACCCGGCCTATATCTAAAACAATAAGGTTCGTAGTTATAGGACACAAGAAGAGGGTGGAGTGAAATGCCTTCGAAAGTAAAGGTTAGCGTCACATCTTCGAGGAGAAAGATAAATGCGGGCCTCCAAGTGGGGAGCCGGGTGAAAACGGCTGATAATAGCGGTGCAAAGGAGGTTCTGATTATCGGGGTCCCCGGGTATAAGGGTAGGCTTAGGAGGCTTCCCTTCGCTGGTGTCGGGGATATAGTTGTAGTGTCGGTAAAGAAAGGCACTCCTAACATGAGGAGGCAGATAGTACACGCGGTTATTGTAAGGCAGAAAAGACCCTTCAAAAGGCCTGACGGGACATGGGTAGCCTTTGAGGATAATGCCGTAGTTATTGTCAACCCGGATGGAACACCGCGAGGCTCGGAGATCAGAGGACCAATAGCTAAAGAAGCAGCCGAGAGATTCCCGAGAATAGCTAACCTAGCCACCCTAATCATATGATGAGGTGACAAAATATGGCGAGGCTAACTAAGAGTAAACAGCCTAGGAAACAGAGGAAAGCACTCTACAATGCCCCACTACACCTCAGGCAGAAACAGATGTCGGCAACACTGTCTAGAGAGCTACGCGAGAAATATGGTGTAAGGTCCCTCCCAGTCCATAAGGGAGACAGAGTAAAGGTTATGCGCGGTGAATTCAGTGGAGTAGAGGGAAACGTTGTTAGGGTAAACCTTTCATCCTATACGATTAACATTGACGGGGTTACAAGGAAGAAAGCTAGTGGAGACCAGGTCTTCGTTCCCATTCACCCATCGAACGTTATGATAGTTAAGCTCAACTTGGATGATGCTAGGAGAAGGGCTATACTCGAAAGGAGAGGCGGGGGCGGAGAGTAACTATATAATACCATTGTAAACTAGGTTGTTAGGAGAGGTGTAGATAGAATGGCTAGAATGGGTGGCCAGAGAAGGCTTAAGGCGCTTAACACACCGGCGTTTTGGCCTATACTTAGGAAGAAGCATAAGTGGGCTGTAAAGCCGAGGCCGGGGCCTCACCCATCCCATATGAGTCTTCCGCTTCTAGTTATAGTAAGGGATGTCCTGCAATTAGCCGACAATGCGAGGGAGGCTAGGAAAATAATCTCTGAAGGCCACATTGAGGTTGATGGTAGGATAAGAAGGGATTACAAGTACCCGGTTGGTTTCATGGATGTAGTAAGAATAGTTGATACTGACGAGTACTATAGGTTCATACCCTACCCGGTGAAATTCTTTGCTTTACAACCAATACCCAAGGAGGAAGGAAAGTACAAGCTCTCGCTAATAAGGGATAAAACCACTGTGAAGGGAGGCAATATACAGCTAAACCTCCATGACGGGCGGAACATTGTTGTGAAAGTGCAGGATCCCCGTAATCCTGTGGAAGACAAGTATAAAACACTTGGAACGGTTAAACTGGAGCTCCCTAGCCAGGAGATACTTGACTATTTCCCATTCGAGAAGAACGCTGTGGCTATCGTGATCGGTGGAAGGAACGTTGGCAGGGTCGGTAGGATAGTGGAGTATAAGAGGGGTATGAGGCTTTACAGGGGTGTCGTGACGATAGAAGATCCTTATGGTAAGAAGTTCCAGACAAGTATGGACTACATCTTTGTCATAGGTAGAGATAAGCCTGAGATAACTCTTCCGGAGGGTGCGTGGAAGTGAGCGGCGTACTGACAGCAGAGAAATACAGTGAAATACTCGAGGAATGGAAGAAAAGCCCAATGAAAAAGCCTAGGATTGCCAAGGTCACTGTTAATGTTAGCCTGGGATATGGCGGTGAGAGACTACAGAAAGTAGCTCAATTCCTAGAGTCATACACAGGCCAGAAACCGGTTTACAGGAAGGCTAAGAGAACTATTAGAGCTTTCGGTGTGAGGAAAGGGGAGAGCATAGCGGTTATGGTTACTCTTAGAAAAGAGAGGGCCCTAGAATTTCTAGACAAGGCCCTTGAAGCTGTTGCCCGTAAACTCAAGGCTTCCAGCATAGACCAGCATGGAAACGTGTCCTTCGGCATAGAAGAACACATCTCGCTTCCAGGGGTAAAATACGATCCAGAGCTCGGTATAATAGGTATGGATGTAATATTAACCATAGAGAGACCAGGATACCGTATTGTGAGAAGGAAGAGGAACAGGAGGAGCCATATACCTCTAAGGCACAGGGTGAAGCCCGAGGAGACCATGGTGCTTTTATCCGAGATGCTTAATGTTCAATGGGTATGAGGTGGTGGCTGATGGGTAAGTACAGACCTCCGAAGCCTAAAGTTATGGGGCGTGGAGCCCAGAAATGTATGAGATGCGGTACCAGGGATGCTGTAATCCAGAAGTACGGGATTTACCTTTGCAGGCAATGCTTCAGAGAACTCGCCCCATCCCTAGGATTCAAGAAGTATAGTTGAGGTGAACGTGATGGTAATGCTGGACACGCTGGCTAATGCGTTAAGCTCTATTTACAACGCCTCTGTCAGGAATAAGAAGGAAGTAGTGATAATGCCATCCTCCAAGCTCATTGCGGCTGTGTTAAAAGTGATGCAAAGAGAGGGTTACATCGGGGAGTTCGAGTATATAGACGATGGGAGATGGGGTAAGTTTAAGGTACAATTACTTGGTAGGATAAATAAAACCGGGGTAATAAAGCCTAGAATGTCTGTAAGCTATAAGGATCTACGTAAAATGCCGGTTGAACTCCAGAAATTCCTTCCTAGTAGGGATATAGGGGTTCTTATAGTGTCTACGCCTCACGGTGTTATGAGTCATAGAGAAGCCATTGAAAAGAAGACAGGTGGCGTGTTGATAGCTTACGTGTATTGAAGGTGGAGGTGTATAGTTGTGGCTAGAGACGTCCATGTCAGGCGAGAGGCCCCAATTCCAGAAGGTGTTAACGTTTCCATAGATGGGTTGAAGGTCACTGTTGAGGGGCCTAAAGGTAGGTTAGAGAGAGATTTCAGCCATATGAAGCCACTGCTACTCCGTGTGGAGGATAACAAGGTCGTGGCCGAGGCTTACTTCGCCAAGGCCAAGGATAGGGCTAAAGTGGGTACTGTCATAGCACACATCAAAAACATGTTCATCGGAGTGACGAAGGGATACAAGTATTATCTGAAGATAATATTCTCCCACTTCCCGATTACAGTCAAGGTCGAGGGCGACAAGGTTCTCATAAACAATTTCCTCGGAGAGAGGTCTCCTAGAGTCGCGAGGATAATGCCCGGTGTGAAAGTATCGGTCAAGGGAGAGGACGTTATAGTGGAGGGTATAGACGTTGAGGCTGTGGGGCAGACCGCTGCTAACATAGAGTTAGCCACTAAGATAAAGGGGTTTGATAGGAGGAAGTTCATGGATGGTGTGTATATTTATAAGAAAAAGGTGGTTGAAGAATGAGCAGTGAGTCAATCTCGAGTAAGAGGAATAGAATATACAGGTTTAGGAGGAGGAAAATAAAGTTCGTTAGGTACCTATCCTGGAGATTCTGGAAGCTAGGTAGAAAGGAGTCTTGGAGGAAGCCTAAAGGTATAGACAACAAGATGCGTCTACAGCTTAAAGGGTATCCTCCAATAGTCAAAGTAGGCTATGGTAGCCCAAGAGACATACGGGGCCTTCACCCGTCAGGGTTGAAGCCTGTATGGGTTAGAACGCTCAGCGATCTCGACAATGTGGATCCGGAGACCGAGATTGTTTATATTTCATCGTCTGTAGGGTTAAGGCTTAAGAATAAAATCATTGAAGCTGCTAGGGAACGTGGTATTAGAGTGGCTAATGGGGGGATGCTGTAGTGGACTATAAGCTTCAAAGAAGGCTGGCCGCTAGCGTGCTGGGAGTCGGAGAGTCCAGGATCTGGATTAACCCTGACCCTGAGGTAGCCGATGATATAGCGGATGCTATAACGAGGGAGGACATACGGGGTCTGGTTAGGCAGGGATTAATAAGTGTCAAGCCTAAGAAGGGGAATAGCCATAGCGGCTGGCTTGAGAGAAGGGAGAAGAGGAAGAAAGGGCATAGGAGAGGCTATGGTAAGAGGAAAGGCGTTAAGAGCGCTAGGATGGATCCCAAGGAGGATTGGATAAACAGGATTAGGAAGATTAGGAGATACCTCAAGTACCTCAGGGACAAGGAGGTAATTGACAGAAAAACTTACAGGAGGCTCTACAGGCTAGCTAAAGGCGGCATGTTCCACAATCTTAGCAGCCTGAAGAGATACATGAAAGAACACGGTATACTTAGAGAGGAGTAGACAGGGTGGAGAATATGGGTAGAGGACCTAAATACAAGGTTCCGAGGAGAAGGAGAAGAGAGGGAAAGACGAATTATAGGAAAAGATACATAGTGATCATGTCAAGGAAGATAAGGTTCACTGTTAGGCCAACGCTGAAATACGTCAATATTCAGTTGATAAAGGCTAAACCTGAAGGGGATGAGACGCTGGTAGCCGCGCACAGCAGGGAGCTGGCGAAGAAGTACGGGTGGAAAGGCGGTATGGGCAATACTTCTGCAGCATATTTAACGGGGTTCCTTGCGGGTGCTAGAGCGTTAAAAGAAGGTGTAAAAGAAGCCGTCTTAGACATAGGTTTTGTAACACCTGTTCCAGGTGGAAAGGTGTTCGCAGCGCTTAAGGGAGCTCTTGATGCGGGAATGAATATACCCCACAGTGAAGAGATGATTCCCAGCGAGGACCGGATCAGGGGAGAGCATATTGCTAAGTATGCCGAGATGCTGAAGGAGGAGGATCCGGAGAGGTATGAACGCTTGTTCTCCCAGTACTTGAAGAACGGCCTGCCTCCTGAAGAGTTACCTGCTCATTTCGACGAGGTTCTTTCCAGGATAAAGGATGATTACAAAGAGTATATTGAAGCACAAGGAGAAGAGGTGGTTGAAGCATGAGTGTACAGCTGGAAGGATCGTGGGAGCCTAGGACCAGAGTCGGTAGGATGGTCAAGGAGGGTATGATAACTAGTATAGAAGAGATATTTGCCAGGAACATGCCTATACTAGAGCCTGAGATCATAGATTTTCTTCTCCCTGGTTTGAAGCATGAAGTACTGGATGTAAGGATTGTGCAAAAGATGACCGACGCTGGAAGGGTCACTAAGTTCAGGGCTACAGTTGTAGTCGGGAACGAGGACGGTTTCGTAGGCATAGGTAAAGGTAAGGCGAGGCAGCTGAGGCAGGCTATAGAGAAGGCTATTGTTAACGCTAAACTTAACATAACCCCGGTAAGAAGAGGCTGTGGTAGCTGGGAGTGTACCTGTGGGGAAGCACACTCTGTGCCCTATACTGTAAGGGGTAAAAGCGGCAGTGTAGAAGTAGTGTTGAAACCCGCTCCTAAGGGGACCGGACTTGTAATAGGCGATGCGGCTAAAGTTGTATTGAGGCTTGCAGGTATAAGAGACGTGTGGAGCCAGACAAGGGGAGAAACCAGGACAACGTATAACTTCGCGAGAGCTACCTATAACGCGCTGAGGAACACGTACTACTTCGTAACACCCGTAGACTGGCTCAAAGCCACTAAAATCTAAAATCGTAAGGTGATATAGTATGAGCAATAACGGAAGCCTTTATCTAGTTATACGGATCAGGGGTACAGCAGATTTACATCCAGAGGTAAGGAAAGCTCTAGACCTCCTACGCCTGAGGAGGAGGTTTGCGGCATCACTATACCATTCTAGCCTAAACGGGATACGAGACATGCTCAGGAAAGTGGAGTATTGGACCACCTACGGGGAAATAGACAGGGACACACTAGTCGAACTACTTAGGAAACGGGGGAGAATAACCGGAGACAAGCCCCTTACGGATGAATGGGTAAAAGAGAACCTAGGGGTAAACGGGATAGAGGAGCTTGCAGACAAATTGCTCACTGGAGAACTTCACTACCACAAACTAGAGGAGAAAGGAGTGAAACCCTTCTTCAGGCTCCACCCGCCAAGAAAAGGGTTCAAAAAATCAATAAAAAGACACTACCATGACAACGGAGAACTAGGGTACAGGTCGAAGGACATAAACAATCTCGTCAAGAGGATGATGTAGAACAGGAGGAAGGTGGAAATCCATGGTCGTTAGAAGAAGGAGGAAGGTCAGAAAACTAAGGGGTAGAACAAGATCCATGAGCTGGGGTAGAGTAGGCCAGCACAGAGGACCGGGAAGCCATGGAGGCCATGGAGCTGCGGGAATGCACAAACACCGCTGGATGTGGGTAATAAAATACGCGCCAACGTGGTTCGGGAAACACGGGTTCAACAAGCCATTCATAAGAGACTACGAAGTAGAAGTGGTTAACGTGGGAGAACTAGATGAAAACGCGGAGTTACTAGTGAAACAGGGATTAGCGGAGAAGGAGAACGACGCGTATAAAATAGATATAACGAGGCTAGGAGCTCAGAAACTTGCGGGAAGAGGCAAGGTCACTAGAAAACTCGTAGTCATAGCTCCAAAAGCCACCAGCAACGCAATAGAAAAAATAGAGGCGGCAGGCGGTAAAGTAGTTCTTCCCGAAGAGCAGTCTTAATATTTTTGCACTGGAATAAACCCTGAGATATTTTCTATCAATCAAAATATGTTCAAAGCAATCCTAGTTGCTACTTTTCAGTTGGTAATTCTGGAGAAGTCCTCTCGGTATAACATTTTGGTTTTGGTGCGGCGGCCGGGATTTGAACCCGGGACCCCCGGCGTGGCAGGCCGGTGTCCTAGTCCAGGCTAGACGACCGCCGCCTCCATTCATTGGTATCGGAGTGAGACGGGTTTAAAGAATTTTATCTCCGGTTTAACGATTAGTTGGGCTTGGTGGTTTAACGGTGGATGTGTACTGCTCTGTGCTAGGCGGTTACCCGAGGAACCGTCGGATAAGGCATCTTGTCCGGGATTTCGAGGAGGGTAGAGTATCCAGCGTAGAGTTCAATAGTGTTCTTGGAGAGGAGGCTGTTTTTCTAGTCGGTGTTCAAAGAGGTCTCGGTTGCA
>JALUZI010000115.1 GCA_027012045.1 Desulfurococcales archaeon | reverse complement strand
GCAGGCGAGGATCGCTGTGGAGAACCTCCTCTTAACACTATGGTATCTCGGAGTTACAGACCCGAGGCTGCCTGGGGCCTTCAGGGTGGATGCTAACATTAGCGTCGAGGGTGGAGGTGGCAGGGTTGAGCTTAAGAACATTGGCAGCCTCGTGGAGGTGGAGAGGGGGCTTAGATACGAGATTCTCCGTCAGACCAAGATAGTTGAGGCCGGTGGGACGATACCCCGGGAGACAAGGCACTGGGACTCGGTTAAAGGTGTGAGCAAGGCTACTAGGAGCAAGGAGGAGGAGACGGACTATATGTACTTCCCGGACCCGGATCTACCCCCGCTAAGGGTTTCGCGTTCACTGCTCGAGAAGGCTGTTAAGGCACTGGAGTTCACGCCGATCAACCTGTGGAGCGATATGACTCGGAAGGGTGTGGATAAGGGGCTGGCTTGGAGCATAGTTAGAGACTTGGAGCTAGCCAAAACGTACAGGTCCGCTGTAACAATATATAGGGCGCCAACGGTTATAGCGTGGATGCTAGGCAACGTCGTTAAGGGGCTGAGGGAGAAGAAGGGGTTAACGTACATCCCGCCGGGAGTGGACATTGCATACCTTGCAGAGCTCCTCGACAAGGGTGTGGTTAACAGGGAGATGGTCAAGTACGTGGTTATACCCAAAGCAATGGAGACCGGGGTCTCTGTCAGGAAGATCCTAGAGTCCGAGGGCGGCCTTGCCAGCGGGGAGGACCTTGCCAGGGTTGTCGAGGAGGTTTTGAGGGAGGAGTCTAAGGCTGTGGATGACTTGTTGCGGGGTAGGAAGCAAGCGTTCAACTATCTGGTTGGAAGGGTTATGAAGAGGCTCGGCGGTAAGGGCGATCCGAGGCGTATAGCTGAGGAGATCCGGAGGCGCCTCGGCCTATAGGCTTTTCTCTAGCACCTATACGATGTCAGCCTAGGCTTGAAAGGAGCATCGAGCCTAACAACTCCCCCTAGTATCTTCTCCATTAACCCCCTCGTGCTCATTGTTACATCGCTCCTCTCAGCCGCTTCCCTGATATCCATCCAGGCAACCTCGAGGGCGTCACTGCCAGGCCTGGGCTCGCCCTCCACGCGTTCGAGAAGCACGTCTATAAGCACGTAGTGGTACTCAACCCTCCCCTCCCCATCATACACTATCAGTTCATCTAGATTAACAACACCCTTTGGAACGGCTTTAACACCGGTCTCCTCGTAGAGCTCGCGGGCCGCTGCATCCTCTATCCTCTCACCCAGCTCAACGTGCCCACCGGGGATGCTCCAGTACCCTTGTCTTGGAGGATACTTCCTCTTAACCATGAGGACCTTTCCGTCTTCGACCACCAGGGCTCCAACTCCAACGTGGGGCCTATCAGGATAGCGGGGCAACCAAACCTGCACCTCCACCTGAACCTTGTGTGTTTAACGAGGATTTTTACCTTGTATATACTGGTGAAATAACAAGGTTGCCGGGACACACTTGTATCTAAAAGGTGTTTCACTCTATGGCTTTGAGTAAAAGAGATGGCGGCATACTAGGTACTGCCGCGAGTATTGCCGCTGGACTCCTAATAATATACGTGTTGTACGTGGTTTACACTGATGGTGTTCAAGCCGCTTTCGAGGAGCCAACAATATACGCCATGTGTGCCCTGGTGGCTGAGGGAGTGATGGCACTGGCCGGATACTGGTACTACGCGGATAAAGCGGCCTGGCATATGAGGCATCTTTCACCGGTGGCGCTAACGCTCGGCGCGGCCGCTGTTGCCGCAGGCTACTTGTACGGGAGCATGGTTGGCGGTGGGTTGATAATAATTGCATATCTCGCAGAGCTCGCTGTGGGGGCTAAGCTTTACGAGGACTTCAAGAGCGAAACCAAGGCTGGGGCAGTGCTGTTTCTCCTAGGCGTCCTCGTATTCATGGTCTTCCTGCCATTCGCTCTCTACTGGAGGTACGCGGCTATCATATCTATGATCGGGGATATTGTAAAGATCATAGGGTTGACCGCTATTCTAGTCAAAATGGCCGGTAAATAAAGGGAGGGTTATTTTATTCTGAAAGGCTCGTACATCGCGTTAGGCACGTAGCCCAGTATGATGTCGAATAGCCTGCACAGGCTAGCCGCAACCAGTAGGTATGAGAACGGGCCTGAGAACGGCCATACCAGCGCTGCCAACGCTAGGAGTAGTGGTGGTAGGTAAGTGTACCTTCTCTTTGTCTTCATTCCTACTACTACTGGAACCATCATCGGCGCATGGATGTAAATGTGTACTCCTATGAACCCTATTGTGACTATGTGGATCAACGTGAAGATGTCCTTAACCGCTCCCTGGAGGAAGAGCCATAGTGTTATGGGGGATATTATGCTGAATAACACCACATAGTAGTGGCTGTATATGAAGAATAGGTTACCCGGCTTGCCTGGAGAGTCCTTCTTCGCCTTTATACTCCTCTCCCACTCTCTGAGCTTGTAAAGCCTGACCGCCACCGGGTATGCTAGGAAGCTTATCGAGAAGGCGAGGAGGGAGTACCTATACATGCCCCAGGCGTAGAGGATGGTTCCGAGAACCAGGGATAGAGCCAGGATTACGGTGGACGCTTTCTCCGGCTCGAGCCTATAAGTCTTGGGTACGGCGTGCAGTGAAACCGCGTAAATAGCTGTGACGGGGAAAGCGATCAGCTCAGCTATACCCATCTGCGGCGGAGTCAGCTTCAAACCGTAAACCGTAACGTTAGCTATTAGCAGTATCCCGGTCTGGAGCATGGAGTAGCCTAGTAGGGCTATGCTTAGCTTTAGGCTTCCCTTCTTACCAACCGCTCCTAGGAAGAACGGTATTGACACTACTATCATTAGGACCCCGTAGTAGTACATTAGGAACTTGAAGCTTCCTAGGAGAGCAATGAATGGCAGTGCTAGTACGAACGGGAACCCCGCTGTTATCCACGGGTATATTACTCGCTCTAGCCGGGGCCTAGCGGATGCCAGGTATACCATAGCGATGGAGTAGACGAAAACGGGTAGCATGCCGTAGACTATTAGTTTGGCATGTATCTTAGGATACTCGGCTAATATTATTCCGAGGGAGACGAGTAGGACTGCTACAGTCTCTATAACACCTAGCCCCCCGAGCTTCCTAATCGTGGAAGGCTTCATTATCATCTTCACCTCACTACTATTCCTGTTTTATTCTACTTGTATGCTTGTAGGGGTTTATGTTAGGGGTATTTGAGTAACCGATATATACTCGGTGCAACCGCATCCAATGCGTGGTGAACACCAGGGTTGGCCGCCCCCCTCCTCCACGGGCTGACAGCGTTCATCGTATCATACGCGCTTCTCGTCATAGCTAGTAGTAGGGGGGTAAAGGCTTTCTACAGCATACTCATAATGGTTACAGCTTTCGCTATACTAGCAGGGACACCCGGGGTTATAGAACAATCCACAATAGCATTCTTCGCTTGGAGGAATGTCAGAGCTATAATAGTGCTCTACCTCTCCCTGCTAACCGCGGGCCTCCTCAAGGAAGTAGGCGTCCTAGACAGGCTCTTGAAAGGCGTGAGCCGCGGTGGCTGCAGGTTCGGCGGCCTCGCAGTGCCTAGCTTGGTGGGCCTTCTACCCATGCCGGGCGGGGCCCTTGTCTCCGCGATAATCGTTAAGGACAGGTACCTCAAGGAGCTCGGGTTAGGCAGGGATGAGGCGGTTTATCTGAACTACTGGTTCCGCCATATATGGGTGCCGGTTTGGCCTCTGTTCCAGAGCCTTATACTGACAGCTGCAATTCTAGGCGTTACGGAGGGACTCGTCATAAGGTACACGTGGCCTGCTAGTATAGCTTCCATAGTGGCCGGCGTTGTGGTCGCGTGGTTCCTCCTTAGAGGTAGGAAGTGCCGTGGAGTAGTGAACGATGGCTCGTGGAGCGATCTAGCCTATGGTCTCTGGCCTTTCATCCTGATAGCGATTCTTGTGATGTTCCTGGATGTCAACATGATAATCAGCCTAACAATAACACTCGTCCTAGCCGCCCTGTACTACAGGCCGAATTGGAAGAACTTCGAGAACGCTGTGGAGTTCGCCTCCAGACCCACAATACTCGGAGTCCTAATCCTCAGCCTCTTCTTCAAGGAACTCCTAGTCAGGACAAGCGCCCCGCAAGACCTACTCCACCTCGCGACAACGTCGGGCCTCCACATATACATAGTAGCATACCTCGTCACTTTCATAGCAGGCCTAGCCGCAGGAGGGGAGAACTTCTTCGCGGCTACAGCAATACCCCTCCTACTCCCCTTCATAGAGCCCTCCACTGGGGTTATAGCGGGATCCGTGTTGCTCGCGGCCTACACGGGCGGCTATCTGGGCGTCATGATGAGCCCTGTGCACCTCTGCCTCGCACTTACCGTGGAGTATTTCAAGGCTAGGATGAGCAGGTCACTCCTCTATAGCTTCGTGACAGTAGCCATAGCTTCAATACTGGTTTTCGCCTACCTATTCACCGCCGGATGACTATATCTCTGCACACAGGGTAACATATTATATTCTAGCAAGTACTGTTTTTAGAATAATGGGGTAGCGGTGTCTTGCTGGGTAAAGCAATCCTCTATGGGTCGATCACGCTGTTCGTCCTATTCATAGCTTTCACGGTTGTCCCGGTAGGCTTTGTCGGAGGGTTCATCCTGGCCGGGCTGATAGGCGGGTTCGTAGCGGGATACTACGCGTGTAACCCTATGAAGGGCCTCCTAGCCGGGTTCTCCTCTTCGGTAATAGCCTCCGTCGTGTACTTCTCTATTGTAGCACTCACTGTCAGCCTCGTCGGGTCACCCATCATTGGAGTGGCGGTTGGAGCGTTCACAGCTGGCTTAGCGTTCATATCCTCGGTTATAGCGGCCTCGCTGACAGGGTTTATAGGCGGCTTCGTGGGTATGGGTAAGTGTAAACGCCGGAAAATGATGGGTGTCAGGCCTCTCTAGCCACGATCCTGTCTACACCGAGGCTGAGGTCGTACTCGGAAGCTATTAGGCTACGAGCGGATCCCGAGGCTAGTAATACCAGTTGCAGTGTCGGGGTTTTACCAGCTTTTTTCAGAACCTCTATGACAGTTTCCTCTACACTATGGCCGGGCGCTGTTTCGAGGATTTCCTCCTTGACTTTCTCGTGGTGCGATATGTTCTCCTCGATAATACCTAGTGCCTCCTCCCTGGATACAAGGGGGCCGTGGCCGAAAACAACTCTACTGTACTCACCGGCATACTCATCCCTTATCTTGTAGAGCGTTCGGAGGGCTGTGTCGTAGTCCAGGTGGTATGGTATATAGTAGTTCTCGAGCACCCTGGTGCCGAAAGCCGAGTCAGCCAGGTAGAGGACACTATCCGGCGTGACTATGCCTATCTGGCCTGGAGTATGGCCTGGGAGAGGGATTGTTTCAAGTATGCCTTCTATCTCCTCCCCCGGCTCAATGGCACCTGTTACATTGACTCCTGGAGCGTCGAAGGGTAGCGACGGGTGCCCCGGGGGTATGGGGTAGCCGAATGTGACAAGTATCCTCAGCCTGGGGTCCTCTATGCAGAGCCTGTCCTGCCTGCTTGAAACCACTTTGGAAGGGTTGATTTTGCCTGTGATGGATAAGTGGTCGCTGTGGTAGTGGGTTATTATAGCGACTACTCTCTCGGCTCCTAGATCGCTCAACGCTTGCCTCAGCTGTTTACTCCTCTTACTCCCATGTCCAGGGTCTATAATGTATACTGTTTCTTTGTAGTTATACACTATAGTGACCGGGCTACCCCGTAGTAGGTATGTGTTCCCGGACAAGTGAATGAGGTTCCTAGGTTTATTCTGCGGTGCCAACCTATCTACCACCATTCCAGTCAGGGTTTACTGTTTACAGGTTTAATAATGACGCTACCCTTCCACCCATTCGAGCCTTCCGCCTCGACGATCAGCTCCGCGTCCGGGTGGCTCGCCACGTAGGATACAGGGTACCCTATTCTGGAGAGTAGCCCTCCGAGGAGGCTGGGTAGGAAGGGTTTGTCGGGTATTACAGCAATGCCTCTCTCTTCCGGTACTCCGAGTTTAATCGTTAGTTCGTCTCGCTGGCTGTCCGTTTTCCCTACTAGGACTCGCTTAGACTCGAAACCGCAACACCTACTGTAGGAGTATATTTTCACAGGTAGCTCTGCTTCACCCGGGAGGCTTATCTTCAAGACTCCCCTTTCGAGCTTTGCATCGCCTATACTGTTCTCCATTATTTTCAGGTTGGTGGAATTTATATTTCCAAGGTAGACTGTCTGCCCGTTGACCCGTAGCTTGTAGGCTTGCTCGAATAGTACTGTTAGAACTGTAGGATCCACTCTCGCCCCGGCATACATTCCCTTGTTGCCCCACTGTAGGGCTAGGATATTAGGGCTTCTAAACTTGGGTTTAATCTCTATGGGCTCTGTGAACTCTATTGATATGTTCTCCCCGGGCCTCCCTGTTTCGTGGACTATTGATAGTCTCCCAGACTCTACCTTGTCGATTCTCGGTATTCCAGGGAACTCTAGGACGAGCATTCTTTTGTCCAATGCAAACCTCGTGTTGTATAACGGCTTCATTTTCTTTTGAATGTAGTTGTATAGCCACAGGGGTATAACGAGTAGGACTAGGGAGACAAGGTCACGGGCTAGGAACGCGTATATTAGGATCGCTAGTGCTATGAGCCAAGCTATTATGCTATAGAATGTTGTAGGTCTATAAGCGTCATACACGATTAAATGATTATCGTCACCAGGCAACCTTGCTCGCACCCTCCACTCATTCCCATATGCTTTAACTGGTTATATGGCGCAGGTTATTAGTCTGGAGGGTTGATGGGACTGTTAACCCAGGATTTGTATATGCAAAAACAATCTTTTTTAGTAAACCAACCACCATTTAATCTATCAGACAAACCTTGAACCTTGAAGTAAAAGGAGAAAGGTGGGAACAATGAACAGGAAACTCCTCATAGCAAGCATTCTCCTCGCAATGCTACTCCTACCAGTATCGTATTACATGGTGCCAGCCAGCGCCCAGGGAGAGCTGACTGGAACAATTAAGTTCGGAGCACTGCTACCACTGACAGGTGACCTAGCAAGCTACGGTGCGAACAGCCAGGCAGCAATCCTCCTCGCGAAGGACGACGTGAACAAGTGGCTCAAGGAGAACGGTTACAAGTTCCAGATCGACATCATCGTAGAGGACACCGGTACACAGCCGACACAGGCAGTAGAGAAGCTTAACACGCTCATCGGTATGGGCGTAAAAGTGGTATTCGGCCCGCAGACAAGCGCAGAGGTGGCACAAGTCAAGCAGATAGCAGACCAGAACCACGTGGTCGTAATAAGCCAGAGCAGTACAGCGCCAAGCCTCGCCATACCCAACGACTTCGTCTTCAGGTTCTGCCCCACAGACGTCATACAGGGCCCAGTCATCGCTAAGGCGATGAAGGCCCTCGGCATAAAGGCAGTCGTTCCAGTAGTCAGGAACGACGACTGGGGCGTCGGACTATACACTGAGTCTATAAAGACGTTCCAGCAGATAGTCCCCGACGGAAAGGTCGCTGCGGCCATCAAGTACGATCCTAAGTCCCCGAACTTCGCCAACGTAGTAGACCAAGCGAACAAGGAAGTACAGCAACTAGTCAACAGCGGGTTTAAGACGAGTGAGATCGGTGTGCTGGCAATAAGCTTCAACGAGTGGGTGCAGATAGCTGACATAGCAAACGACTACAAGCTACTAGGCCAGGTGAAGTGGTTCGGAAGCGACGGTACAGCACTCCTCTCAGAGATAACCGATGACCCGACAGCAGCGGCTTTCGCTGAGAAGACATTCTTCCTGAACCCGATATTCAGCGCACCCAACAACGAGAAGCAAGAGAGGGTAGCTAAGGTCATCAAGGAGAAGACGGGCAACGCCCCTGACACCTATGCCCTCGCAGCATACGACGCAGTATGGGCAGCCACACTAGCACTGATCAAGGCAGGTAAGTATGATGCCGACCTCATAGCCAAGTATCTACCGCAGGTCGTTGCCGACCCGAACAACTATAAGAACACTGGCATGGGCGCCACAGGATTTATAGAGCTAGACAAGGCGGGAGACAGGGCCGCCGCCGACTACGCACTATGGATAGTCCAGAAGAAGGACAACAAGTATGAGTGGGTCAAGGCTGGAATGTACCTACACAAGGAAGATAAGATAGAGTGGTACGTGCCTCTCCCAACCGCTACACAGGCAACCAGCACAGCACCACAGACAAGCAGCCCAACCCAGACCAGTAGCACGACAACTCCAGCACAGACAACGAGCAGTACGACAACACAGAGCACTAGCAGCACCAGCCAGCCAGCTCAGACCACTGGCAAGAAGGGAGGCAGCAACGCCGCTCTATGGGCCAGTGTGATAATAATCATAATAATCATAATCGGCGCAGCCTGGTACGCGATGAAGAAGTAACGCGGATAACCTTTCTATACACCTCTTTTTTACCCGGGTAATACCTTTTTCCTCCGAGACACTGGTTCGAGGCGGATACATATCGTGTATCCTGTTTAATGACTGGAACACTTGTTTGTGGGAGGTTAGTGGGTTAGATTTAATATACAAGAGTAATTTTTTATATTGAACCCTTTTCTTACCGGTTCTATGGAGTGGGATAACGGTAGGTGAAGGATTTGACGGGCAACTACGTGCTCGAGGCTATCGATGTTGTAAAGTTGTTCGGCGGCCTGAGGGCCCTGGACGGTGCGACCCTCAGGGTTCCTAGGAATAAGATAACACTGCTTATAGGGCCGAATGGTAGCGGTA
>JALUZI010000114.1 GCA_027012045.1 Desulfurococcales archaeon | reverse complement strand
GCTAAGGGTCGTTGATGTAGCCGCGGCTGCTGGCGTTGTATGGGAGTGCGGGGGGACAGTCCATATGCTCCCCGGTGTGGAGCTGGACTCTCCCTTGAAGGGTGTCGAGAGGTTCAGAATGGTTAATGCTAGCCTTGACAGGGAGTTCGTGGAGTACTGGGATAACGTAGGTGGAGAAGGCCTCTGAAGCCGTTTTGATTTGTATATACATTTATACTCTAAACATATAATACCTTCTGTGACCACATTCTATCTAATAGTGAAATTACAGGCCACAAGGTGAATCACATTGAAGTACAGGTTGATCGCAATCATACTACTAGCCGTGATGCTACTCCAGCCGCTGGTTGTAACACATCCTACGCCAGCTATGGCTGGTAGCCACGTCTATATGACCGCCGAAATAGGCGGCACTTCATCCAAGGTTCACATAGACGCGGATACAATAGCAAATCTAGCCGTAAAGATGGGTGTCCCGAGTATTCCAAAGGGAAGCAACTACACGATGAACATATATTTCGACGAGCGTGAGTTCCAGGCGAACGGAGTCATCTACACACAAGGGGCAATGAGCAATGCCGTCCCCGGCGGGCAGGGAACACCTCAGCTGCCCAGCATAGGGAACTTCAGCCTGGACATGAACCTCCATATTACCTATAAGGACAACACTACCCACGTGACCGGTAGTGGTAACGCAGTTTTCGACGTAAATTCGAACCAAACAGGAGGCCACTATAATGTGGACATAAACCTCAACAGCCTATACAAGCCCGACATGGCGGCTGTGAATGTAAATCTCGTGATAGCACACACGTATCAGGCACAGCCAACCGGTTCAATACCCCAGACCGGGATGAACCCGCCGGCCGGATCCCCGGAGGTAACAGTCACTGGTCACACATATGTAACAATTCAGTCAACCACAACGAGGGAGGATAACAAGAGCATAACACACACCCATACGACCATTGTGACAGACGACTCAGCCGACTGGATGCTGATCCTCGGAATAGCAATGATGGAGAAATACCAGGGAGCTAATGTTACACTCCCACCGCAGGGAGACCTCCCTGTGACGGGTCAGCATAATGTTACTATAATAATAGATCAGACATCCAAGCTTCCAATTCACAACCTATCAAATCCCGGAGAGACATTCTACATTATGAACCAGACGAAACCCGGGCCCTTCCAGGGAGACGTTCACCTAACAGTTCAACAGGAAGGGAAGGAGTACAAGATAACATTCCAAGCCAGTGGAACGGGAGACTTCAGCAATGGAATAAGAAACCCCGTCCTAGGGCTCACCGTGACATATGCCAACCTCCACATAGAAGGAGCGACGAGTAGCGGTTACAGGCACACTATAGTAAAGGGAGACATTAAGGTGAAACAGGAGGATCCAACGGTGGTGTTCCTCGGAATAAAGGACGCTATGATGAAGGCATACAGGGAATCAAGCGAGAAGCATGATATACTGTACCAGTTCCACGCAGCGTCAAGCGACATTAAATTCGTCCTAGGAGGAAAAGAATATACGCAGGTAACATTCACGGAGCGTAATATAACTCTACTACCTAAACTCGGCCTAGAGTACAACGGGACGGTAGTGAAGGGAGGCCAGGGAGCCCTTGAATACGTGGTGATGAAGCATGTATCAAAAGCACTAATAACAATCCCGTCAACAGCCAACACCACGAGGATACATGTTAAAGCAGGCGAGGCAACGGTAGTCGTCATACACCCCAAGGGAGGCCTACACGCGTCAAAGGAGATGTACATAAACATAACCGTTGCAGGCGACCACCAAGTAGTAATGGAGCTCCAGCCTGGAACAGACGTTACAGGTAACATCAATGTGACAGTAATAAAGAATCCAAGCTCAATCCAAGGCCTTCCAAGCGGCTTTAAGCCCGCGGGACCGGCGTACACGGTAGATGCTAACGTGAAGGGAGAGGTCAAGCTGGGAGTCAAAGTCGACAACGGCAACCTAGACAATGTAGTTGTGTTATGGATACACGGAACCGGTAGCTCTAAAGAAGTAAAGATACTGAAGCCCGTCGAGGTGGACAAGGAGAACAGGATAGTCTACGTAGTGGTCCCCGGCTTCAGCACGTTCATCCCTGTTGTCCAAGAGCAGCAGGCAACTACGACAACAACCACAACCTCCTCAAGCTCCTCAAGCCAGGGAGGAGGATCAACCAAGACGCAAACATCCACTGAAACCAGCACTAGCACCGGCGGATCCACGCAGAGCACCACGGGGACAAGTCAAACCACAACTACCGGTACAGGGACAGGTTCAACCTCAACATGCACATTATGCACGTCAACCCAGCAAGGAACAACCACTACAACCGGCACACCTAGCCAGACAGGAGCACAGGGAGGATCCCAGTCACAGACAAGCACAGGTACGAAGAGCTCAACAGGAGTCCTAGCCGGCGTAATACTAGTAATAATAATACTGGCCTTCGCAGGATACTACCTCGCTAAGAGGTAGCCTTTTTCCACATAATCACAGCGTCACAGCC
>JALUZI010000113.1 GCA_027012045.1 Desulfurococcales archaeon | reverse complement strand
CACAATAGGGTGGATATGGGGTGGTATACACTTCGTAACCGCATTGTTCGCCCTTATAATCCTCATAGCGCCTATCGTTAAGAGAACAGTTGAGCCTTGGAGGATTCAAGCGGTTCTAGCCAACTATGTTACATATGCTGTTCTCGCGTCGATATATCCTAAGGTGGGCCTGTTTTACTTTGTTAAAGGCGTCGGGGCAGTTGTCACCCTATCAGTCATATTGTACTACCTGGCCTACTGGCTATACAGGAAGGATTATGGGGTAGAGCACTACCTCGTCGTCCTCTCAGCAGTCCTCCTAATAGGAGGCGTGGCCGTTTTCTCGGGCTATCTCCCTGTGGGAGGCAGGATCCTAGCGGCCCTAGGTGTTAACAAACTGTCACCACTGCTAACCTCGGTCCAGGAGAACCAAGGCGCTAGTCTGAAATACATAGTGAACCAGTACGGTATAGCTCTAATTATAGCGGTAATAGGAGTATTCTACGAGCTCTACATGATCCTGACAAGGAAGAAGGAGAATCCTGTTACAGCGGCAATATACCTGGCTGTCATCCTCCTATTATATGGTAACATGAACCTTTCATATCTAACGCAGATGTCAGCTACAATATCATCAATAGCCGCAGGCATATTCATTGGAGACGTGGTCAAATACGCCTTCCTCTCGGAAGGAGGATCCCTAGGGAAACTTAGTTTGAAGAAGAGCTCAAAATCTCTAGACCCTCTACCAGTGATAATTGCGGGAACGCTAGTGTTAATAGTTGTTTCAGGAGCCCTCCTACAGTTCTCCAGTGCGTTAACGATGGCTAAGTTCCATGCGCCCCAGATAGAAACATCTGGTCTTTCACCGTTCAGGATAAACCATACAATAGTGGTTCCACTGAACAACGCGTGGAAAGAAGCGTTACAATACATTAACCAGTCAACACCCAAGAATGCATTAATAGTTGCATGGTGGGACTACGGGTACTGGATAACAGTTAACACGGGAAGGAAAACAGTCGCAGACGGAGCAACATTGAACTCCACCCAGATAAGGCTACTTGCTAGAATAATGACCGGTACAGATGGAGAGGCTTCCGCGCTTCTGAGACAGCTAGGGGCCAAGCCGAATGAAACCTATATACTAGCATATGAAATATTCTACTTCTTCAAGAACAATGACACACTGATAGTTATGCCGGCGTATAACATGCCTTCACCAGAAATAGAGGAGGCAATATACCGTCAGAAGGGGTACTATGTGATAAGCCAAGGACAGGCCGATTGGGCCAAGAGCTTCCAAATGCTCAGAATCGGCCGTCGTGTAAACCCCGACCCCAGGCTAACGCCGTTTGACACAAACTACAGTAGCGTCTATTACGCATGGAAGAACTTCCCTGGACTGGTAGGTGTACCAATATCGGTCGTAGACAAGGTTCGCCATACACTCATCTACCAGTTGATGATTGACGGCGCGTATCATTTGCTGGATCATAGGCTGGGATGTAATGATGCAATATTCAACAATGTAACTAACGTCCAGTTCATCGTTAGAGCAATGGGAACGAGCCTTGGAGGGCAAGGATTCGTGTCAGTACCGAAGCCTGCGACCGTAATGGACTTCGTACCCGAGAAAATCATTGTAGGATGCCCATACATCACGCCAGATCACACGCAAGCAACTGCTGTAATGATAATACTTTACAAATGGACAGGGTAAACCCTCCGGCTCCACCAACTATATTTCTTTCTACAACTAAGAATAACACACGTAGGCAACATTTTTCGGTCATAATAGTGAACTACTTGTGTATAGCTGGGAGAGGGATAAGTAGTGGATAAAAACCAGCAGAGAAAGCTCTATGAGTCAATATCAATGGTAAGGAGAACCCAGATGAAATTAAGGGTTCATATGAATAGGGTTGAGAGGAAATTCAGGTCCAAGAGAACAACCCGCGAGGAGAGAGGGATACTTCTCAACCTGCTGAGAACGCTTTACTACCTGGATTACATGTTAGAACGTGTTCTGACCCGGGCTGAAACGCTTCTAATAACGGGTATTGTATCGCCTAAGGACCTTGAATTCGTTAGGGAGATACTCTCGAAGGCGAATACGGAGTTGGGTGAGGTTGATCCCGATATATCGTTTATGCTTGCAGAGGCCCGGGATTCATTAGCTTCAATTAGAATTGAATCTATATTGCCAGAAGATTATACTAGTACAGACCTTTCATTCACTTCCCTGGAAACAGACAAGGAAGTAAGCGAAGTCATAGATGAAGCTAAAATGTATGCTGACAATAAAATA
Organism: Desulfurococcales archaeon; assembly: GCA_027012045.1. Lineage (GTDB taxonomy): Archaea > Thermoproteota > Thermoprotei_A > Sulfolobales > Acidilobaceae > Tiamatella. The sequence goes on along the minus strand of JALUZI010000113.1, from coordinate 244 downwards.
AAAGAGCTAGTTGAAAAGAGTATTTCATGACCAGGACGCTTTGCAGGTTGGTTAGTTATGGCTGGAGATGAGGAACTCAAAGAGAAACTTACAGTTTTCCTCGACCAAGACCCAAGAAAGTGGGTCAGATCAGCCTTTTACTCGGATCCGGAAGTCCAGCATGTAATGGACATTCTCTATGGTAAATGGGAGGAAGCCGGGAGAAAAGGCATGCCCGTTGATTATGCTTCACATGATGAACTTG
>JALUZI010000112.1 GCA_027012045.1 Desulfurococcales archaeon | reverse complement strand
GTTGTGGGACTGTGCACCCACTCAGGGGGTTCACGGGGCCACGGGCCAGGACAGTGGGGACCTCGTTAACCCGTTCATGCGCGCCGGAACTTACCCGGCAAGGCATTTGGCTACCTTAAGAGAGTCAGGGTTACTCCCGGCCTTCAGCGGCGCTTCGCCGGGTTGAACCCCGGTTTCACGGACCGCCAGTGGCCAGGGCTCACCCCCCGTACACACCCTTTCGGGCTAGCGGGGAGCTATGTTTTTGTTAAACAGTCAGGCCCCCCTAGGCACTGCGACCTGCGGCCCCAGGGTTCAAGCCCCAGGGTCGCAGGCACCCCTTCTCCCGAAGTTACGGGGCCAATTTGCCGAGTTCCCTGGCCCGCGTTAGCCCCCAGACGCCTTGGGCTGCTCACCCAGGGGCACCTGTGTCGGTTCTCGGTACGGGCGTGGGGGATCCTTCCCGGCCCCCTTTTCAAGGGCCCCAGGAGTCGGCGGAACCCGCCATAGGCGGGCCATTCCCCCCTTCGGCCGGTTCTCGCCATGACGGCACTCCCCGGCCTTCGGGCAGTTAGCCAGGTCGCCCCCGTCCGGGGGCCCCTGGTCCGCCTATCCCGAGGCGTCGGAGGCCGGGCCTTGCGTTGCCGCGAAGCGTACCCCCACGGCACGGGAATGTTAACCCGTTTCCCCTTCCCGGGATCCGTGTTACGGTCCCGGTTAGGACCGGCTAACCCCCGGCCGACGACCGTTGCCGGGGAACCCTGGCCCTTTCCGGCGGCGGGGATTCTCACCCCGCTTCGCTGTTACTACCGCCGGGATCCGCACCCGAGGCGGCTCCACCGGACCTCACGGCCCGGCTTCTACGCCACCTCGGCGCCCGCCTACCGCACACGGCTCCACAGGAGCCGTGGCCCGGGGTCTCGGCGGCCGGCTTAAGCCCCGACCAATCTTCGGGGCCCCCCGCCTCGGCGGGTGAGCTGTTACGCACTCCCTCTCCGGCGGCCTCCGAGTGTTCAAGAGGTCCGCCTTTAGAGGATGGCTGCTGTTAGGCCCACCTCCCCGCTGTCTTAGGCGGGGGACGCCCTTTCCCTTGGCACTTAGCCGGCACTTTGGGGCCTTAACCCCGGTCTGGGTTGTTCCCCTCTCGGCCCCCAGGCTTACCCCGGGGAGCCCCACTCCCGCCATCTACGGCGGCCGCAGGTTCGGAGTTTGACTGGGCGCCGGGGGCAGCTACGCCCCCTGCACGCCCAATCAGTAGCTCTACCCCACGGCCCGTCCTCCGGCGAGGCTGGCCTGCGAGCCACTTCGGCGGGAACCAGCTATCACCGGGCTAGATTGGCCTTTCACCCCTAGACGGGGGTCAGGGGAACGATTTGCACGTCAGAACCCTTGCGGGCCTCCACCGGGGTTTCCCCCGGCTTCGCCCTGCCCCCGCCTAGATCGCCCGGTTTCGGGTCTCACGGCCGTGACTCCGGGCCCTGTTAGGACCCCGCCCCTCGCCCCGCGAGGGGGCTGCGGGCTTGTCGGTTTCCCTGAGCCTTCGGGGCTGACCCCCTTAAGCTCGCCACGGCCGTGAACTCCCCGGCCCGTGTTTCAAGACGGACGGTGCGACCCTGGTCTGAGCCCCTCGTACTCCCCGGTCGCCCGGGTTTCCTTCGGGGCCTTCACCCCTTCCGGGCCGCACCGTATGTAGCCGTCCGGTTTCAGGCTCTTTTCACCCCCCTACCTGGGGTTCTTTTCAGCTTTCCCTCACGGTACTTAGTTCGCTATCGGTCTCGGGACGTATTTAGCCTTGGAAGTCGGTTCCTCCCGGCTTCCCACGGCAATACCAAGCCGTGGTACTCTGCTCCACGGCGCGGGCCCCCATGGTTTCGCCTACGGGGCTGTCACCCTCTACGGCGGGCCATTCCAGGCCACTTCGGCTACCATGGGTCGGCCCGCTGGGGGTCGAACCCCCAGCCGTGGAGCCGCAACCCCTCATACCCCCACGGTTATCCCGTGGGGGATTGGTTTGGGCTCTCCCCCTTTCGGTCGCCCCTACTCAGGGGATCCCTGTTGGTTTCTTCTCCTCCCCCTACTAAGATGCTTCAGTTCGGGGGGTTCCCGCCCCCTGCCGGGGGCGCTACGGGCTCTTCGCCCGTAGCAGGAGGTCCCATTCGGGGATCCCGGGTTCAACGGCTGCTTGCGCCTACCCCGGGCTTATCGCAGCTTGCCACGCCCTTCCTCGGCGCCCGAGCCGAGCCATCCACCGGACGGCGTCGGTGCCGCAGGCCCTGGGACGGGGCCCTAGCAGGGCCGGAGCCCGAGGCTCCCACGGGGTAGCCTCCCGGCATGGGTGGCTGTATGGCGCAGCCCCGTGGCCTATCTGGGCTCCGGGCTGCCAGGGCGTTGCCTTAGAGCGGCGCTCACTGGGGCCCCTGTAAGCGTCCACGCTTCCCTACAAGCAGGGCCAAGCGTGGAGGGACCCCTAGCGCCCTTCACCCGCAAGGCCACGCCTTGCGGGCTGCATTACGGCGCTAATCGTCGATTAAGGGGCTTCGAGGCGAGCCCAAGCGCCC
>JALUZI010000111.1 GCA_027012045.1 Desulfurococcales archaeon | reverse complement strand
GAATATGTTGTTAAACTTGTACTCGACATTCTCCAGTGAGAACACGTACCAGAGCCCTAGGAACACCATTGTGATCAGGCCTAGCAGCACATACGGCACCGTCTTCTGGACGAATAGCAGTGAAACCCTCTTCATCTCCTCATCGTTAGTCCTCACATACCTGTAGGCATAAGCTGCAGAGACGGCGAACGTGCCTGCGGTGAGCGCTCCCACTATGCTCTTAAGATACAGCGGCGGCAGAGTCGGGTTGGCCAGCGCTTTCACCAAGTCTAGCCTTGGAATGCCATTGCTGTCGAAGTACAGTCCCTGGGGAGTGTTCAGGAACGCGAATACAGCCCTGAAGCCGAGTGGTATCAGCAGGAATGTCAGCGCCATGAAGAACCCTATTGTCAAGTGTGTCCTAGGGCTCCACCTGTCCCATCCATAATAGAACGCTACAATAGTGAAGAAGTTCAGCACTATCGACAGTATCGATATGGCGAAAGGCGCCAGTGCAATGTTACCGGCCAAACCTAGGAAGTTCGGGTAGAAGCTCAGTAGGAACACTGTGTACGCGGTTGCGAACACGCCGCCGAGAGCATAGGTAGCAGCTAGCATCCTAGTTACTTCCCTTGCAACCCTCTCCAAACCGCTGTCGTTCTCCTTTAGGGAGCGCCACCTCAGGTATGGTGCTAGTATGCCCAGAGTAATGACTACGTTGACTAGTACGATGTGGAAGCCGAATGTGAAAGCCAGCCAGAACACGGACTCCATCACTTGGCCATCACCTCCTTACTACCAGGCACCCATAGTATCCTCCACACTGCGTACGAGAGTATCGCCAGCATGCCCAGGAAGTACAGGGCCACCAGCGCCACCTCCCACACTGGGGCGGGGTTGAACGTGTGCGCCACGTCAGGCGTCATGACACCGTATATCGTCCATGGCTTCCTACCGATTTCCCTTACAGCCCAGCCTAGATACGATACTAGCTGGACTACAACTATTCCGGCTATACCTAGCTTGAACAGCCACTTCGAGGTCTTATCCCTCCACACGTAGTATGATATCGCCAGCGCGTATAGTCCGAGGAGCACTGCTAGGCTGATCTTGGTGTAGTACAGGTAGTGTATCAGTATCGGCGGCTTACAAGATTCTATAGCTGGATTAGGCGCCGCTTTGCACTGACAGTAGTTCGGGTCTATAGTGTCATAGTTCGGCATATGGGCTGAGGTTGACCCGTAGGCAAGGAGCTTCATGAGGCTGTCAAGGTGGAATGTCCTAGTAATGCTGAAGTGCTGCGTGGTGACACCCTCCATTGCGGAGAGCTTCTCAGGGTTGTAATGAGCTATTGCTGAACCCATCTCGTGGCCGAACACGAATCCTTGTAGCGCTATTATTATTACTGCGAAATAGGCGGAGTACTTGAGGAACTTCTTAGCGTACTTCCTATACTCCTCGTTCTCGATTTTTCCAGCTAACCTGAATGCGTATACTCCCATTACTGTGAAGCTTGAAGTGGTCAACGCGGCTCCTAGAACGTGTATTATACTCGCAGCATACACTGGTGACTTGAACGTAACAGTATACACTCCCTCATGCTGCACAGTATTAACCAGGATCTTGTCCACAATAGCCTTGACTGGTGTGTTTAGCAGCTGGTTCAGCTGGTCCTGGCTCATATGGGAAACAGTAGTCTTGTTAACTACGAGCATTAGAATACTATCCTTAACCTTGACACCGTGCCACGACTCCCATGCAAGCCGCTGAACTATCCTCACAGGCATCTCAACCTTAACGCTGTCCTGCGTAACCCCTGATACTGTCATTCCCAGCTTCGTCAATGTTGTAACGTTGAGAACAGGCACAAGGCTCTTCGGGACGTACAGATCAATCTTGGGGTAGCCCTGGCTGTACAGCCACTGCCCGGTGGCGGGATCGTATGCCGGGTGTATCCCCGTGGGGGCCACCATGTAGCTGTTAACGCTGACTATCATTGAACCTGAGAACCATGCGCCGCCGAACGCTAGCAGTGCGACTAGTACTAGTGCCCATGGCTTGAACCTGTTCCACCCGTAGTACAGCATGTAGATGAACACTACCTCCATTAGGAACGCGAAGACCTCGGCGTAGAGCGGGAAGTATATGTACCTGCCCGCTGCCTCCGTCAGGTTCGGCCATAATAGTACTAATCCGAACTCTGACCCTGTTCCTGTCGCTGCTCCTACCGCGAATACTAGTACGAAACCTTTGGTCAGTGTGAGCGCTATCTTCTTCCATGTCTCATCCTTCTTAACAGCATAAATTATCAGAGCTATGAACGCCATGAACGGCAGTCCCAGAACGTACTGCAGTATGGCCCAGTGGACTTCTATACCTATCATTGAGAGAACTCTGTCTGAGGCGGCGGGATAGCTGAGCCATTGGCTTACAACCATAGTCGAATGCACCTCTCCACATTATTGTCTACTGTAAAATAGTTCTGTTTAGTATAACACTACCTTTTGTTATATAAAAAAATTGTTCCATGATAAAAATAGACTCTAGATAGTTGAACAAGTTAAGTATATACT
>JALUZI010000110.1 GCA_027012045.1 Desulfurococcales archaeon | reverse complement strand
AGTGGTGTACTGGATAACTAGAGATAACACATGGCACTTCATCAAGAAGGCTGGTACCATCATTTTCGCTATGAGCATAGTAATATGGTTCCTCCTGAACTACGGTCCATCAGGATACACGGGGAGCATAAACGGTTCCTACGGAGAGATAATAGGCCGTGATCTAAGCTTTATCCTAAGACCGATGAACCTGACCGGGAGCCGGGCAAGCATCCTAACACTGTCCCTCATAAACGGGCTTGTCGCAAAGGAAGTAGTCCTATCGACCATAGTGCAAGCCACGGGCATAGGAGACCCAGTCAAAGCCGTCTCACTCCTAGGTCTAACTAGGGCTCAAGCCTTCGGGTACCTCCTAATAGTGACGCTATACTTCCCATGCATGGCTACACTGGCAGCCATGTATACCGAGACCAGGAAGCCTAGATACATAGCTTTGTTCGCGGTGTACAGTGTTACACTAGCTTTGCTAGCCGGGTATCTAGGTTACTACCTACACATAATACTCTAGGGTTCCCATATATGCTATGAAATGGGTGGGGATGAGGACACTTGCCCCCCTGGGATAGATGAAGACATTACCGCGAGCCGACCCACCCTCTATGTGGAGGAATGATTACAATGGAGTGTCTACCGGATAACAGGCATTTACCGTGGAGCCTGGCAGCTAAGATACTCAGCACTCCTCTGCTCGTGGAGAAACATGGCTACAAGACTGACCCGCCGGACTGTATTGAGTGGATCCTCGGCGAATACAGGTTGAAAGGACCATGCACAAATTCCCCTAGTATACTTAGAACGAACCAGCCATCCCCACCGACTCTAAACTGCAGCTTCACGCTCTCCAACCCGGGACAGGGTTCCTGGGCTGTGGATCTCGCCATACACGAGTCAATACTTCAGCCAGCACAGGACTCCGCCGCGTGGGTGAACATGGCCCCCTACTATAGTATAGGAGACTTCAAGCTAGCCAACTACGAGTTCCCGGGTTCCGTCTGCGGTGGAGACGGCTATTGCTACGGGGAACCCCTGGTGAAACCGTTGTTCGCGAGATCCACCGGGCTCCGGGGAGAAGTGGAGAAGCAGGTGGATAAGCCTTCTATAGCTTCGAGAGTTATACCGAGGGACACGGTAGGCTGGAGCGGCGCTAAAGGATTCTATAGGGCCACAGGCAGTTCATGGATCTTTTATTACAGCTCGAAAAGAGGCCTCGGTTTACTCAGGTTCGCTGACCCCTCGGGGGAGGCGGTGTTCAGGCTAGGTGTCTACAGGCCTAAAGCCATAATATTGCACCCGTACCTACTTGTCGAGTCCAGGTTGGAGGATGGGGTTAACATATCCTCGCCGTTGATCTCCCTAGAGTCCCCGGACGGGCGTTATTTGACACTCGCATCCCTCAACCCTGTTGAGGCCGTGCTTAACAATGGTGTCCTCACAGTCAGATCCAGCGGCGTAGGTGACACTGTAATTGTTTCTGAGAGCCCCCCATTATCGGGGTTGAAACAGTTATACAATTCTGTTTCGCCTATAGTGGAGGTTGAGGGCTACCGTGTCAGAGGGGGTAATACACAGATAGCCTCGTTGAGGCTTGGATGCGGCTTACTGGAGACTGCTTCTTTCAGTGACGGCTGGCTCAACGCTAGGATCTATAATCCGGGGGGTGAGCCTTGCGTTGGCGAGGTGAAGCTCCAGGGAATAGTGGAGGAGGCATACCAGAACAACGAGGTTGTTGAACCCTTGTATGACAGGGTTAGATTTGCATTGGCTAGGGTTTACTATGGAAGCCTGAGGATCAGGGTTAAGAGGAGTGTTAGCCTGCTTCTAAGGTTATCCGGGTCTTAGTCTTCAACGCCCCTCACTATTTTGCATATACTACATGTTTTCTCGTGGAATAACTCCGGCTCGTACTCCTGGTTAGATATAGCTGAGGCGATGTCTTCTATATGCCTCCGAGTCCTCGGATCGTTCAGTATCTGGTCTATCAGTTTTATACCTCTTTTCCCCTTCTTGTAGTTTGTTATTGCCGCCGGTGTGAGGTTAAGGAGTTTCGCTACTCTATAACTCGTGAACCCGTATTCCTCGGTTAGAACTATGGCTAGTGCTGCCCTTATAGCGGGTAAGACATATTTGGCTGCCATTTCGCAGGGAAATAGTAGTTCGCCGTCTTCCCCGTTGACCAGTCCAGGTTTGCCGTTACCGTTCTCCAATAGGGCGGCACCTATATTGGTTCTAGATGTTTAACAGGCGTTATATACTTCACTTACATACAATTGAGGGTAAAAAGGGTTAGAGGCCTGTCGCGTCACCGTAGTCCTTGACTTTCATCTTCTCAATCTCTCCCTTGTCTGCATACTCCACGTAAGTAACGAAGTCCTCCTCGACCGGGAGGCCTATGAACACCTTCACACCGTTTATCGCTATAGTCGGCACGCTCTGCACGTTGTACTTGTCAGCTATATCAGGGTTCTCGTACGCTTCAACTATGTCTGACACGTATTTCTTAGCCCCCCTCTTCCAGCTCTCATAGGCGAACATGTTCGATAACAAGGCCGCGTAG
>JALUZI010000109.1 GCA_027012045.1 Desulfurococcales archaeon | reverse complement strand
TTACTATGACCGGTAGTGGTAGGGCGAACTTGCCTACGGCTCTACCGCTCAGTATCCCGCGTTCAACTATTATTTTACCGTCTTCCACCGTGAAGCTGAGAGCATCGACTACGAATGGTATGCTCTTCCTTGCCGCAAGCCTTGAAAGCGCGTCCTTCACGTTCTTAGATGTCACGGTTACTACTAGATCCGGCTTCACGTCCTCGAAAACCTTGTCTAGGCCCGCAGCTATCTGTTCTGGGAGCTCGCCTTTCACTTTGAATGCTTTAACTGCTCCCTTGGCAGCTTCACTCAGTATGTTTGCTGCTCCTCCTGCAGCTGCAACGTAAACTTCTCCGCCTAGAGTGGATGCGGCTCCAACGGCTTCGGGAAGGTCTTTCTCTCCGAGTGCAAACGCGAGTATCTTCATGCATACTCACCTCCTAAGGCTAGAGCTTGAGCACTCCCTCATTAACGAGTGCGTCGAGTAGCTTATCAGCGATCTCCTCCAGGCTGTCGCCCTCTATGATTACCTGCTTCCTCTGGACCGCTAGCACCCTAGCCTCTAGTATGTTTGATATACTCTCAATGCTTACGCCCAGGTCGCCGAGCGTGTATTTCGTCAGGGGTTTCTTGAAGGCTCTCCTTATCTGTATCAGTGTCGGGAGTCTGGGAGCGTTTATTTCCCTTGTCACACTAATTACCGCCGGCAGAGTGGTCTCAACTTTTTCAATGAAGTCCTCTAGGTCTCTTTCCGCAGTGAGCTTGTCTCCGTTTACCTCTACTTTCTTGGCGAAGCTAACGTATGGGAGGCCTAGTAGCTCCGCCAGCCTTCCAGGTACCTGTCCAGTGAACCCGTCTACGGTTGCTTCACCGGCTATTATCAGCTTGGGGTTTGCCCCTATCTTCTCTAGGAGGGCTTTTAAGGCTACTGCTGTCGTAGTTGGATCTCCGGGGATGAGTTTATCGTCCGCCAGTAGATGCGCCTCGTCTACGCCCATTGCAAGCGCTTCCCTGAGGCTGCTCTCCGCGTCCTTGAGCCTCTTGGCTACGGGTCCCCAGGTTAACACTGCTATTCCAATGATTTTATCTGCTCCTACCTTGGATTTGATATCGTTTGCTAGTTGGACAGCGTTCCTGTCAATGTCGCTGAGCTTCAACGGTATCGAGTCAACTAGGAGGTTCCCCTGGGCGTCAGCCTTTATCATGCCAGGGTTAAGGGCTGGTTTTAGCAATACTACTATTTCGGCCAATACTATGACACCTCAGTTATACTTAGGTCTATAGCCGTTGATAACCGTGTGTCCACGCGGTTTATAATGCTTGTTTACAAATTGTATGCTAGAATGAGTAAGAAAAACCAAGGCATCCAGGCTTTACTGTTCTTGGAGCTTCCTGAGCTCCTCTTCCCTTAGCTTCCTCCTCAAAATCTTGCCGACAGCCGTCTTAGGCAGGTCGTCCCGGAACTCGACTACCTTGGGGACCTTGTAGTCCGCCAAGCCCTTCTTGGCGAACTCGATAATGTCTTCTGGCTTGACTTTGCCTTTACACTCGTCCTTGAGAACCACGAACGCCTTCACATACTCGAACCATTCCTTGTGGGGGGCACCTATCACAGCAACCTCCCTGACACACGGGTGCCTGTAGATTACCTCTTCTACCTCTCTTGGGAAGATACTGTATCCCTTGTACTTGATTAGATCCTTCTTCCTGTCAACAATGTAGAAATACCCCTCATCGTCCATCTTCGCGATATCGCCTGTTCTGACCCACCTCAGCCCGCAGCACTCGAAGAAAGCGGCTTCATTCTCCTCCGGCATGTCCTTGTAGCCGAGCATCACCTGAGGCCCCGATATAACTAGTTCTCCCTCCTCACCCTTCGGCAGTATCTTCGGCTCGTCAATGCTGGCCACTGCCGCGATAGTATTCGGGACTGGCAGGCCTATACTCCCTCTCTTAGCCTTACCCATTATTGGGTTCACGTGAGTGACAGGGCTAGTCTCGGTCAGCCCGTAGCCCTCCCTAAGCTTAGCCCCTGTTAGTTCTTCGAACTTCTCAGCAACAGCGACCGGGAGTGGTGCTGCACCGCTTATACAGGCCTCGAGGCTCCTTAGGTTGAACTCCTTAACCCTCGGATGGTTGACTATTACCTGGTACATGAGTGGGACGCCGTGGAACAGGTTCGGCCTGTGCTTCTCTATACCCTTCATTACCTCTACAACATCCCACTTAGGGTAAACCAGAATGGTCGCAGCCCTAAGCATTGCAGCATTTAACACAGCGCTCTGACCGTAGATGTGGAACCATGGGAGAACTCCCACCATAACGTCTCTGGCCTTGCTTCCTCTCTTGTACCAGGCGTCAACCTGGTAGGCGTTCGACACTAGGTTGTAGTGGGATAGCATGGCGGGCTTAGGTAAGCCGGTTGTTCCTCCAGTGAACATTAGTGCCGCAACATCTTTCTTCGGGTCGACATCGGCGAATTCTTCTGTTGGCCTATAGTTCCTGAATATGTCCCGTAGGAACATAATGCCATTTCCACGTGTGATCTTGGGGATTTCCTTCCTCATCTTCATTC
>JALUZI010000108.1 GCA_027012045.1 Desulfurococcales archaeon | reverse complement strand
CCGGAAGCATCTCAATCCACCTCGGGCTACCGGAAAACCCGACTATCGGTGCTGGAGTGCTCATTGCGATAATAATATCAATAGCTACTGCGAATTGGATTGCACGTACAGTCGCAGGCATACCTCACGTCAGGATACACACTAGAGGATCGTCTAACCTTTTGTGGATAAGTACTGTAGTTGTCATTGTCCTGCTTTCGATAATATATCCTCCTTCTGGAACTGTCTCATGGATGCCTGGCCTTGGGCTAGGACTACTCCTTTACGGGCTTTCCCTAGGGGGCTGGAAAGGTAGAACCGAATTCATTATTGCAGGGTCGATAATACTCGCCTTCTCACCTATAGTTGTTTACTACAAAGATGTAATCCTGGCCACTGGTATAGTAGGCTTATCTTATACTCTAGCCGGAATACTCAGCCTCAGAGAAGCATTGAAAGCATTCTACAAAGGGTGAAACCATTAGTTGAAGCTTACCGATACGGAGACTGCACTGTTCAACGCTAAAAGGTTCACAATAACCACAGTACTCTACGTTAGAGGGCCTCAAACCATGGCTCAACTCCGAAAGGCGACCGGGCTCTCATGGGGAGATCTGGACTCGAATATTAGGTACATGGAGAAGAGGGGGTTAGTCAAATCCAGGAAAGTTGTTACAAAGGAGGGTCCTAGGACGCTTGTTGAGCTTACGGAGAATGGGGAGAAGGCTTACGTAAGTCTCGTGTCAAAGCTGACCCAAACAATAAGGGGGATAACAGGGTAGAGAGGCTAACGTAAGACTTAGTTACGGCTTTTTTGTGCAACACGTTTATTCGAGCTTGTCCATATCATATCCTTTGGTTCAGGGTGGAGTGTTGGATTGGATACAAAGAATGATTATAGGATACTCGTCTCACTCGAAGCTTGTGGTAGGCTAGAGAAGAGAATCAGGGGATGGAGCCTCCCATGGCCTATCGAGAAAGGAAAAGCATTGAATGCCGTTGTGGATATACATAAAGCATTACTCAAGCTTCGATACAGTTTTCTCCCCTATGAAATGATACTAGAGCCAAGTGAGCTGAAAGAGATTGTGGAGAAAACAAGGCAACTCCACTCGCTATTATTCCCGAGAGAGTCGAAATCTGTTCATATCCCGGCTAAGGCTTTGTTCCCGCTTGCAGAGATTAAGTATGCTTTGAGCATTCTATTAGGCCTACCTTACCGGGTAAAACTGGGAGAGGAGAACATGCCGGAGTTCGCGGTTGATGTTATTGGAGCTGAAGTGGTCGAGGTGGATAATCTGACAAGTGACTTGAAGGTCACTAGAGCCTCGACGGGATCGTTTGCCCTCACTGTTGTAACTAACATCAAGGATATCAGACGTGGAGAGGTTAGGGCCATCGCTATACTCCCTCCCGTTGAGTTCCACGGGGTTATAAGCGAAGCTATGTACGCCAGCAGTATCATACCAAGAAGCCTTGTGGGCAGGAGGGTTAATCTTGAATATATAGATAGCCATGTTAGAGCAGCTGTGATCGACCTGGCAAGGAGTGTCAAGTGACGATACTATCGTTGAGCTAGGACGTTCTTCCAGTGCAAAGGATAGCAAAAGCATGGCTAGGACTACAAATCCTATTACCGGGTAAACCTTGATCCATCCGCTTGTTTCTCCTACGACTTCAAAGAGCCAAATCAAGATAATTGAGCCTATCTGGGAGAACTCCCATAGCACCGAGTTCGCAGCACCTGAATAGTCTATTCCGACTGAGATGGCGCTTAGATCCAGTGAGAGAGGGGCTAGGGATAGGAAGAAGAAGCCTGCTAGGAAAAGAATTGTGGAGATAGCCATTGTTCCATGGGCGAAGTAAGGGGGGACCCATATTAGGGTGGACAATGCTAACGCGTATATCATGGGCTTTTTCCTAGAGCCTGTCTTATCCGCTATGAAAGGTATAATTATGGATCCCAGTATCCCCCCGATTGTTAGGAAGCTACCTGTAAGGCCCGCCTTCACGGATGGAACTCCTGTTGATTCCACTAGGGGTTCAACCCATGTGGTGAATGCCGTATAGGATCCCACGCCAAGGAGGAATAGTATTGATAGTACTTGTATGTTCCTATTCTTCATCACTGTTTTCAACTCGTTAAACCCGAAGCCTGTTCTTTCCGTCATGACATGTTTATGCTCTGGTTCCCTCACGAGGAGAAAGACAAGTACCAAGACTGTTATGCTGTATATGCCGTAGGCTTTGAGCGTAGTAGCCAGTCCTATCCGGGTGGATAGGATGGGTGTTAATGACAATGCTATTATTACTCCAAGCATGAGTGATAGTGTTCCGAGGCCCGTTGCTAGTGCGGCCTCCTCTTCGGGGAACCATGATCTCACGAGCTTTGATATACTGTTCATAACGAACGGCTGTCCTATCCCAGCTATTACTTGGAAGACTAGTGCTAGGGTAAATGAGGCTGTTAGACTTCTGAGTAGAGCGAAGGTTCCTAGTAATACCATCCCGGTCAGTAGTGCCTTCCGAAAACCGTATCTGTCGATGTAATATCCTGTAGGTATGGATGTTACTAGGTAGACTAT
>JALUZI010000107.1 GCA_027012045.1 Desulfurococcales archaeon | reverse complement strand
GGTATATTGTATCTGGGCTTCTCGGTGTGAATTTGAGGGTGGGTGCTGTTATTGGAGGAGGGTCTGGATGGTACAGTCTTGTGGGGCCTTTGGTTTCACAGGTTGATCCTTTGATGGGTCTTGTAGGCTTCCTCGCTAATTTGACGAGGGAGATAGTCCACATTATATTGTATCCTCTTTTAGCGAGGTGCTGCTGGTTCCCGGCTATAGCTGTTGGTGGGGCAACTACTATGGATACTGGTTTGCCTGTTGTTACTTTGTATGGTGGCCGTAGGGCTGGGTTGATCGCAATGGTTCACGGTGGGTTGATTACTCTGTTTGCACCTGTTGTCCTGCAGTTCGTTCTGTTCTACTAGTTTTCCTGGTAGGATTTGTTGGGGCCTGGGAGAGCTTTGGTGCCGCCGCCGGGATTTGAACCCGGGACCTCCGGATCTCCCAGGGCCCCTGTTATAGGGTTCCGGGCTGGACCTTCGGTGCCTTCCTTGCCCGTATGAGTCCGGCGCTCTGCCAGAGGCTGAGCTACGGCGGCCTCCGTTTTTGTTTGGGTTTAGGTTTTTCTGTTTAAAAGAGTTACTCGAAGGCTTATTGAGTTGTGTCTAGTTTAAGAAGGGTTACATGAGCCGGGGTTAGTGCTGCAGCACCTCCCTGGGGAACGTTCACCATTGTTATGTCGATCGCCACGAGTAGCCCGTGTATTTTTGTGAGCGTTATATTGTATTCTGTCTGGTCCCAGGTTGACCTAGCGAATTGTAGGCCTATTTGAGTTGGACGTAGTCCTATTTGTAGAGCGTAGATCTTCTTTCCTTCGAATGTTACTGTTACGAGTTTTGTTGATGCTAGTTCTACATAGCTTTTCGTCTGGTTGAACGAGACGTGTGGTAGGTATACTATGTACAGCGGGTATAGTGTTTCGGGCGGCAACAGTGTTAGGCCTGGAGCTACTTGTGTGGAGTATGCTTCGCCTGTGAGTCTCTGTACTAGGTTCGTCGCGTTCAGCTGCCTGGTGGCTCTGGGTTTCCCTGTTGTTCTATTGTAGATTGTTTCTGTTGGGTTGACTATGCTGTTGTTTTGCAACTGGAATTTTATCTCGTCGAAGAGAGTGTTGTCTAGGTATATTTTGATGGAGTAGTTGTTGCCTCCTGTTCTCTCCACTGTTGTCGTTGTAGTAATGTTCCGCCAGGTTATCACGTACTTCATATATTTAACCTTAGATAATAGTGTCGTAATGCTCGGTGGGTTGCCCTGGGTTTTCTGTAGCTCTTTAAATATGCTGGTCTCAAGCTTCATCTTGGGATATTCTATGTAGACTCCTACACTAGCCGATATGATTGCTAGCAGGAAGATGCTTGTCAACAGGATTTTTACTGATACCACAATCTACCACCTATCCCTTTTCCATACGCCCCTGTCCATAGTGCTGGAATGGAGTATTTCATGGATAATCTATTTAACTCCTTTCCCCAAACCCCTTAAGGCGGTATTCGGGTTATAGGTGAGTGTGCGGTGACTATAGGTAAGGTTAGAGGATTAAACGCCTCGGGGCACAGGGGATGGTTCACTGTTTACTGTAGGATATGCGGCAGGCCGCTTGATCTAACGAAGGATGTTGTGTATGCTTGTCCAAGCTGTAAGGATAAGTATGAGGCTTATTTCTGCAGTGCAGATGCTAGGAGAGTAGGGTATAAATGCCCGTTCTGCGGTAAGCCGCTTGAAATAGTCAGTGTTGTAAAGTAATTCTCTAAACGCGCCTAGACCCCCTCGATTATACTGCTCCGCAATATTTTATTGAGCCTGGCCTACAGAGTTGTGGTAGGTGGGATTATGGTCGTTGTTGAAGAAGAGTTTATTGAGAAGTATTATCGTTTGCTGACGATTAAAGAAGACGGCTCAACGATAGTTAAGAGAGACGTTTACTGTGATGTGGATCTTTCAACTCTTGATGATAAGTCTCTCTTGTTTGAGGAGGCGATGTCTGACTCGAAAATCGCAGTATACATGGCGGGTTTTAAGGACGGGTTGAAAGGGGTTATACTTTGTGTTGATGGGGACTGTAAATTAATTGATTTGTTGGGCGTTAATGTATCAAAGGATGATTTGAGAGACCATGCGTGCAGGTGAGGGCGGTTGACAGGGTATACTAGTGTGATAGACGTTCTTGGCAAGCTGGATGAAGGGGAGAAAGCTAGGATTAGGGGGTGGGTTTATAGATTAAGGAGGCTCGGAGGGAAGGTTTTCATAGTCCTCAGGGATTATAGTGGTATTATCCAATGCGTCCTGGACGGCGAAACGGCCTCTCGGCTAGAGGAGGAGGTCTCAAGGGTCGATATTGAGGCCTCAGTTATTGTGGAAGGGGTTGTTAGGAGGGATAAGAGAGCTCCTGGCGGGAAAGAGCTGAAGGTTATGGATCTCAAGGTTGTCGGTGAGTCTCATAACTTCCCGATTAAGGGTGGTGAAGGTATTGACTACCTTTTAGATAATAGGCACTTGTGGATTAGAAGTAGGAGGCTGACCAGTGTTTTCAAAGTTAAACACTATTTGCTCGAGGGGCTTAGGGATTACTTTAACAGTAATGGATGGTGGGAAGTTACTCCTCCCATCCTCACTATGTCGGCTGTCGAGGGAGGTGCTACTTTATTTCCAGTAGATTTCTTCGGCAAGAAAGCGTTCCTTAGCCAGAGCGCGCAGTTCTACTTGGAGACCCTTATCTTTAGCTTGGAGAAGGTATGGTCTATAACGACTAGTTTCAGGGCTGAGAGGAGTAGGACTAGGAGGCATCTATACGAGTATACTCATTTGGAGGCTGAGGCGGCCTGGTATGGGATGGAGGATATGATGAGGGTTGTCGAGGAAATGGTTAAAGCAGGGATTAGGAGGGTCCTGGAGAAAAGCAGTGGTGACCTTGAGTTTATCGGCAGGGATGTCAGTATCCTAGAGAACGTGGTTTCAACCAGGTTCCCAGTGATAACTTATGATGAGGCTGTCCAGATACTCCAGTCGAAGGGAGTTAGCATAAAATGGGGAGAGGACTTCGGGGCAGATGAGGAAAGAGTTTTGACTAAGGAGTTCGAGGTCCCTGTGTTCGTCACAATGTTCCCAAAGAAGATTAAGTCGTTCTACATGAAGATATCAGAGGAGAACCCGGAGTTAGTGTATGGATTCGATCTACTGGCACCCGAGGGTTATGGTGAAATAGTCGGGGGGAGCGTGAGGGAGGACAGCTATGATAAGCTGCTTAGCAGAATAGTAGAGGAAGGCCTTAACCCAGAGGATTACAATTGGTATCTTGACCTAAGGAGATATGGAAGTGTGCCTCATAGCGGTTTCGGGTTGGGTGTTGAGAGGATGGTGATGTGGGTAGCAGGCCTCGACCATATCAGGGATGCTACTCCATACCCAAGGTTCAGGGATAGATTGTACCCGTGATACAAGATGTTTTTCTGCCCCCTCCTCTCAAGCGGAAAAGACAGTAATTACGCTTTAATGTGGGCCATCCTCCACGGGTTCAAGCCTAAGTGCGTCATTACATTCTATTCGTCAAGGGATGACTCCTACATGCTTCAGACGATTAACACTGAGTTAGCCTCCCTTCAAGCTGAAGCGTTAGGCCTTAAGCATTATTGGATTAGAGTGTCTGGGTTAAAGGAGATAGAGGTAGATGAGATAAGGAAAGGATTGGAAAGGATACTTAGAACAGAGGATTTCACCTATGTGACAACTGGGGCGCTTAGAAGCGACTACCAAAAAGTTAGGTTTTACAGTGTGTTCAATGAGTTGGGTTTGAAGCCTATAAGCCCACAGTGGTGGTGTGATCAAGGTAAATATTTGGAGAGACTTGTTGATTATGGGGTGGAGTTTATTTTAACACGGGTTGCGGCATACGGTCTCCCAGTTGAGTTTATCGGAAAAATTGTGGACAGAGAAATGGTTGAAAGAATTCTATTGCTAGCGAGTAAATACGGTTTCAATCCCGCCTTTGAGGGAGGTGAAGCAGAGACACTAGTCTTATACACACCATTATACAAGAAGCGGCTATGCATTGAAGGAGAAATTATTAGGAAAGGCTTCGGGGGAGAGCTTCTCATTAAAAAAGCGTGGCTCGGCGATAATTCCAGCGGTGATAGATGCCTTATTATAAGATAGAAATTCTCACGCTGAGAACATAGATACTTCACTGTAAATAGCTTTCATTGATCGCTCAATGATGGCTAACCGGGTGTTAACCGCTGATAACTCATCCCACAAATTGTTTACTACGTCTAACAGCTGGGCATAACCGTCTTCCAATTTTCTTATCTTTTCTAACACAACCTTACAGTCCGTTTGCCATGTAATAGAATCACAGCCTCGTATAGGGCTTGAGTCCAGTTTAGTGGAATCAATTTTCTCATTAAGCCTGTCAATGGCTTTGAGAAGCTCGAATATAAGCTGATCGTGCAAACCGTGGTTGCTGTTTCCGCTCATCAGTCTCTTCCCTGGTAAAATGTGAACTTATTATAAATGAGGGGTATCTGAATGTTCTCACTGCTCAACAATTGGTTCGATCTTTGAGAGTTTTTCTATGTTGAACCAGTCTGCACCGCTCTTCGCTTCATCGTAAGCATCACTCAACGCTTTATAGAGAGCTTGAAGCGGCTCATAGCCCTCATCCATTACCAGTCTATACAACCTCCTATAATGCTCTCGCAACTCTCTCTGATAGATTTTTAGGAAGACAGGGTTTACCCTAACCATACCCCCCTCCCCTATACCTGGGCATTTGCGGTCGACATAGAGGTATTCTGAGGAGGGCGACATCACTATGAATGGGTATAGCCTGCATTTCATGGGCCTAGCCGGGTATATCGAACAGTAAGTCTTGTCGTCCTCGTCGAACCGGAGGAATGGACACCTACCTTTCCCGATTCCCGATAGCTTCATGAATGGTAGCATGTCCGCTATTATGACATCAACGTATATTTCTATGAACTGGCGCCAATCTATGTTCGTATAGTAAGCCATTCTTATAATATCGAATATGGTTAACGAGACATTGGGTCCTGTACCGCAGCAAACATCGCACCTGATACACTTGAATTTTATGCTTCCACCAGGAGGGAGCCTCTCGAACGCTGGACCATTACCCATTTACTTTTACCCTGCAATAGTCTGAAAGCAACAATTTATTTAGTTTTAAAGCCTGGGTGTTTAGCTTGGAAGGTGCAACCATATTATGACACTGAACTGTAGTAAGACAGGTAAAATATACTCGGAACTTGTAAGGGAATACGAGGCTAAAACAAGGAAAAGCAGGGAGCTTTTCGAGAAAGCTAGGAAAGTTCTACCCGGCGGTGTCACGTATAAGATAAGGGATTTCCATCCCTATCCCCCGTATATTATCAAGGGGGAAAACGAGTTTGTCGTCGATGTCGATGGAAACCAGTATATCGACTACTGGATGGGTCATGGAGCGCTCATCCTCGGCCACAGTAACAAGGCCATAGTTGAAATGATAAAATCACAGGCAGAACTAGGGACACATTATGGATACGAACATCCACTAGCAATTAAATGGGCTGAAACCATAAGGAGAAACTATCCTCCAATGGAATTAATAAGGTTCACCAACAGCGGCACAGAAGCAAACATATACGCGTTAAGACTTGCAAGAGCCGCGACAGGGAGAAAGAAAATCGCGAAAATACAGGGAGGATGGCATGGAAGCTACAACGGGCTGCATGTAAATGTTCATCCACCCTTCACAGGAAAACCTGAAAGCCCGGGCATACCAGAAGAATTCTCCAACTATACTATTAGCGTCCGACTGAACGACACGGATGATCTAAGGAGAAAACTTCTGGAAAACAAAGATGACCTCGCTGCGCTCATAATGGAGCCTGTTCTAGGAGCTGGTGGCGGTATAAGTGTTACCAAAGAATTCGTGGAAGAGGCAAGGGAGCTCTGCGATAGAATAGGTTGTATACTCGTCTTTGATGAAGTGATAACGGGTTTCAGGATATCATTGAGTGGAGGATACGGGTTCTTTGGCGTTGAACCTGACTTGACAGTTATGGGGAAAATCATAGGAGGCGGGTTGCCTGCAGGTGCATTCGGCGGCAAGGAGGAAATTATGAAACTCCTAGACCATAGAGAGAACGAGGAACACGTGTTTCAGGGAGGAACCTTCAGCGGGAATCCACTGACAGCTTCGGCGGGAATTGCTACCTTGCGTTACTTAGAGGGCCACCGGGATATATATGATAAACTGAGTTACATGTTTGACTATGCTAAGAAAAGAGTTGATGAAATTGCCCAGGAATACAAACAGCCTATTCATCTTACTGGTGCACCTGGCATACTCGGGTTCCATTTCACATTGAAGGAACCAAAGAACGCAGAGGAAGTCTTCTCTCTCAGGTATTGCAATGAATTATACCCGCTGATAAACCTGTACCTTAGGAATAAAGGTGTTCTATATGTTAGTGAGACCGTGATGCATCTATTACCTTCTATACATCATACGATAGATGAGCTTGAAAAAGTATTAAACGGAATTGAATACATATTTCACAGTTTAATGTGAACCACACACCCCTTCTGTTGAAAGCAGATCCAAAACCTTGTTCATCCACCCGAAAAACCTTCCCTTGTAAACAGACAATACTGAACCCAATTCCTCGACAACATTGCAATCAGGTTCTCCACTAAAATAATAGAGTGATTTATCCCCCGCCCTCACCTCTACCTGCCATCCGTGAACAGACGGCCTAACACACGACCTCCTCATCCCACTCCTTACAGCTGAATCAACAAGCAAGGCCGCGACATCGATGTATGGCGTTATAATGTGGACTATCGGCGGTTGAAGAGCCAGCCATACTAACCCCTTATATTCCATGTGGGTTGTGTAGCAGGCTTCTCTGACTGCTCTACTGGGATCATGCCATGAAGCTAGTATTTTGCTAGATTTCTTATCAAGAGGATTGCCTCCAGTGTGAAGCGTTAACCTGCCGCTACAACTACTGGTTGTTACAATACAGTCATACCTGTTAACTTCTGATAACCATTCTACCAGCTCCTTATCGACCAGTCCCCTCTCTACGTGGTCTTTAAGCCTCGCCAAGCGCTGCCTCCGATATTCAAGAAAACTACTCTTCAAGCCCTGTCATTACCTCTAGTACAGCTGAGGCGGCCTTGACGAACTCCTCCTTCAATGCCAAAGAGTCTAAATGGCCCTTTTCAAGGTGCAAAAGCTCATCAGATATTATAAGGGCACATGCCGTCTCCAGGTTTCTCGCCAGTCCTATATAAGCCAGCGTGGAACACTCCATTTCAACGGCGACAACATTCCTAGAACACCAGTAAGACGCGAATCCCTCGTCCTCCGCGTAGAAGGCGTCACTACTCACGACCGGGGAGACCACAGGGTTCAAGCCTTTACTCTTGATAGCTTCGTACAAACGTAGAACTAGGCTAGGCGTATGACTGAGAGGTGGTATTCCCTGAGGTGCATATTGCTTCAATAACCCTCCGATGGTAGCGTGCCCCGATGATGGGGGAACGACTATATCGCCTAGCTTCACGTTCTCACAGAGGGAGCCCGCGGTGCCTAATCTAACTATTCTTCTAGCCCCTATCATTGCAAGCTCTTCAACGAATACTGCTGTCGTAGGACCTCCAACGTAGTGAACACCTATACCAACAGGCCTATCACCGAAGAATCCCTCGTATATATAGTATCCGCGTTTCTTGTTGATCAACTTGGGGTTAGAAAGGAGTTCCTCCGCCAAATAGGCTGCTCTATCGGGATCCCCCACTATAAGCATGTTACTTGGGACACGGGTTGCTTCAAGGTGAACCGGCTTCCTCATATTGTATCCCCATAGCATAAATTCCGTGTTAGCCATAACTTATAATACATGAGGTGCCTCTTGTGGGAGTCTCCGATATTAAGATAATTACTCCGGAGGAGATTGTGAAAATAGACAAGATTAAACTTGTTGACGCTGTTGAAGAAGCTTACATAAAGTTCTCCAAGGGAGAGTCAGTTAACCCTCCTAGACAGGTTTTCTTCGTGAACGGGAACTGGTGGGGGGTTATGAGCGCCAGTCTACCTGGGAAAGGCGTGTCAGTAAAAATTGTTAATGTAATACCTGACAACCCCCGCCGCGGTTTACCTACAATTAACGGAATAGTAGCATACTTGGACTCTGGGACCGGTGTCCCCTTAGCGGTTATAGATGCTCCTCTCCTAACAGCCTATAGGACCGCTGCAGGTAGCATGGTTTCCTCGAGACTTCTAGCACCATCGGATCCCCGTAAATTGGGTGTGATAGGGGCAGGGTTCCAGTCCACTGTTCACATGGAATTCTTTAGGGAGCTTTATCCCAGAATAGAGGAGGTCGCCGCATATGATGTCAGTAAAGCAAGGCTTAACAAGTTCATAGTTAGAACAGGGAAGCTCTTCGATAAAGTAGTGGCTGCGGAAAACCCGTGTAAAGCAGTCGGTGACGCCGATATTGTCCTACTGGCTACAACAGCTAAAGAGCCAGCGGTAAATGGCTCTTGTCTCCCCGAGGAAGTCCACGTTATCAGTATAGGAGTAATGGGACCTGAATACCGGGAGCTAGATGAAGAAACAGTTAGAAAAGCCAGTTTGATCGCTGTAGACAGCATTGAAGCTGTGCTGACCGAAGTAGGTGATCTGTCTATTCCCCTTAAGAAAGGCCTAATCAGCAAAGACAAGATAGTGGAGATAGGTAAGCTGGCCTCGGAGAAGAAAGGGGTAGAGAGAGCCGGGGCTAGTGGAGTGACTGTTTTCAAGAGTGTGGGGATAGCTGTGCAGGACACTGCTATTTCAGACCTTTTATACTCTGCTTCAAAATAATCCTTAGTCTATCTCAATTCTCCACCCCTTTATACGGGCGTCGTAGTAGACAAGACCGTAGCGCCGGAGAACCTCGAATAGCCCTGATAGATCCCCTGACCTTTTCTCAGCTTCGTTAACATCGGTTGT
>JALUZI010000106.1 GCA_027012045.1 Desulfurococcales archaeon | reverse complement strand
GGGTTCCACTGCTCTGGGCCAGGTTTTCCTCTAGCTCTCTCGGCGAGGGGCATGTGGAGCCGTGGTATAGTATTATGTAGGCTTTCCCCTCTTGTTCCTCTACCTGGCTCCTGGTCTGGTTTACGTATGTGTAGCCGTTGGTGGGGTAGTCCATTACTATCCTCCTGTTATCCGGGACTGCTGTTAGTGGGACAAGCCTGTCTAGGACGACCGGTTTGCCGTTGTCGTCTAGGTAGACTATCCATGCGTGGCCGGCTACGCCTCTTATGGTGTAGTTTATTCCCCCAGCCTGCATACTGGCCTTTAACCCGGGTATGACTAGGAGCCCCGTGGCTACCGCGGATGGTACTCCGTATGCCCGGGCTATTGTAACGACTAGTATTGCGAGGTCGTCGCAGTCGCCGTGGCCTAGCTTGATGGTTTCCCATGGGTAGTGAGGGTACTGGCCTACCTGGTATTTGAAGTGCTTATAAACGTAGTCCGCAATCCGGTTCATCTTCCCACTATTCGACAGGCCCCCCAGCCCTAGCTTCGATATGTTATCCCTGATGAACCTCTGGACTATAGGGTTCGTGTAGTTGAACAAGCTCGTGGGAACAGTGTCCAATGGAGCTTCCGAGTACCTGGTAATACTGTCCCTAATAGACCATTCGACCAGCTCGCAACTATAGAATGGAGTTTCAACTTCCTGGACTATCATCGTATCCTGCCCTCTTCCCGGGATCCATCTTGGTGGGCCTAGAGTAAACCGTGATCCTGAGGGGTGTTCGGGGATGAAGGCGAATACAATAGTGTAACTCGACGAGCCGGCGTAAACAGTTGCTGCCTGCGACGATATCAGTACCGCTACCATGATCAGCGAGTATATCTTCTTCAATCCCGTCGACACCATTACTACTATTATTAACTAGTTAACAGTGGACTAATTAAGGTGGACGGTGACCTGTGGAATGACAAATGTGTTGAAGGCGGAAGCCGTATACCGGGACGGCAAACTGGTCGCAAAGGAGAAGCTGCCCCTGGATGAAGGCGAGGAGGTAGAGCTAATTGTCGTGAGGAGGCGGGGAGGCGTTCAGACGAGTACGCTTTACATGGAGACCGAAAGGGGAGGAGAGAAGAGTATAGTTCAAGGGGTATGCCTAGTGGAGAGCCTGCCCGCCCGCATCCAGGATTTCGAGTTAAAGGATGCTCTATCAGCCCTTATGGGCCCCGGAGGACCAATGTTTGACCCTAGTATTGGTAGGCTGGAATTCATGAGGATGCTTCTGGACAAGATGCAGGGTGGGAGAGACGGATCCTAGGTTAACGCGTATATGTTCAGCCACTCTGTTAGTATGGACTTCCTCGCCATCAGCTTCCTCCCAGCATCCTCTTCAGTGTAGACCTTTCTGAAAGGAAGCCTGGCTCCACAGTACCCGCAGGTTCCATCTTGTTTGACGTGGTGGGTTACCGTTATACTGTTCCTCCTAGATACTATTCTATTACCGCAGTAAGGGCACTCTGTGTCATCCCATATCCACCTCTCACTATCCCTTAGATAGATATACCGGAACCCTAGGTCTCCAAGCGTTTCCTTCAGTTTCTCCGCTTTAGTCTCACTTGCAACCCCCTGATAATCCAGGTGTATAATGGTTTCTGAGCCAAGCTGGTCTATGAAAGGTTTAATTGGAGCCGTCTTGAGCTGGTTGAGGTAGAAGACCACTTCCAAGTGGATCCCGGAGGCGGATAGTTCTCCTAGTGACTCAACCACTCTGAGACTGCTGGCTCCCTCGTACATGCCGGGGAAAACGTCGAAGACCACTGCTTCTATATGACCGGGAACAGTGGTGAACCCCTGTGTCCTCGCAGCCACCGGTACATCGCCAGGCTCCTCTAACCAACGTTTTATAGGTGTTGCCAGAGGCTCTATTCCATCTAGAAAGACGCAGCAAGGCTTCCAGTTCCCGATTAACCCTTTTATCTTGTCTACTGGAACGTTTGCTGGGGCCATAACGCTCGGCTGTACATTCAATTTTCCAATACTACAGGTATCACATTTGAATGGAAGGGTGGACGAGTGTAGTGGTGTAATCCTTATACACTTGGAGTAAAGACAGTAGTGATATAGCGGCAGTGCCTCTGGGAGGCACTTTGCTATTCCCAGTAGTTTAACGGTTTCCTCTCTCAACACATGTCATCCTCTAGTTAGCCTGGTTACAAATTTATCCAATTGTACAGCCTTAATTATTTATGAAGGAGATACCGGGGGTTGTTGTATGTTGACCGAACTACTCTACATGGATGACTCCTATCTCAAAGAGTTCGACGCTAGGGTTACTGGTAGCGGTGAAGACTGGGTCACACTTGACCGAACCGCCTTTTACCCCAGGGGAGGAGGGCTACCCTGCGACACTGGAGTACTCAACTGGGAAGGGGGGCAAGCCAGGGTTACCCGGGTGGTTAAGGAGGAGGGTCTTGTTAAGCACTACGTGGACTCGAGCATACCTGAGGGTACGAGTGTTCACGGAGTAATAGACTGGGATAGGAGATACAGGGTCATGAGAACCCATACGGGCCTCCATATCCTCATAGCAGTCCTCAATAAGATAGCTGGAGTCCTTGTCACCGGTAACCAGATAGGTGTAGAGGAGAGCCGTGTTGACTTGAATCTAGAGAAACCTGACAGGAGCCTTGTGGAGAAAGCGTTCGAGGAAGCTAACAGTATCATTCGGAAGGGTATAGAGGTTAAAATATACTATCTGCCCCGGGAGGAAGCCATGAAAATCCCGGGTATTGTCAAGCTTGCCAAAGCGCTTCCCCCCAGCGTTGAGAAGCTCCGCATAGTCGAGATTCCCGGTGTCGACATTCAGGCTGACGGCGGCCCCCACGTGAGGAACACTAGTGAAATCGGAGAGCTAGTGTTCCTCAAACTCAAGAATAAGGGAAGGAACAATAGGAGGATCTACTTCACGATCAAACCCTAGTCCCTGAAACAGTGGTTTCCTAATAGGTGAAACGTGTTGCCCGGAGAGGAAGAGTTGACCCGTAAGCCGCATGTGAGAATCGCGGATTTCTGGGAGCCCTTGGAGGGTAAACCCGGCTATGTTAGGTGTAACTTGTGCCATAAAAGATGCGTGATAGCTCCCGGGAAGTACGGGGCTTGCGGTGTGAGGAAGAATATAGGTGGAAAGCTTTACACGCTGGTGTACGGCTTGGTTTCAGCCGCCCACTTGGACCCTATCGAGAAGAAGCCGTTGATGCACTTCTACCCTGGTAGCATGACGTTCAGCATTGCAACGGTGGGATGTAATTTCTACTGTAAGTTCTGTCAGAACTGGGAGCTCAGCCAGTCCAGGCTGGAGGAGGGCTTGTACGGGGTGTATGTCCCGCCTGAGAAGGTTGTTGAGGAGGCTCTCGCGCTTGATGCCGACGGTATTACATACACTTACAACGAGCCGACCATTTTCTTCGAGTTCATGTATGACACTGCCCGCTTAGCGAAGGAGAAAGGCCTCTACAATACTATGGTGACGAACGGGTATATGACCCCTGAGGCGGTCAAGAAGCTCGGCGGGTTAATGGATGCTGCGACCGTGGACTTGAAGGGCGGGGGTAACAGGGAGTTCTACAGGAAAATCATGGGTGTCTGGGATCCTGAGCCGATCTACGAGACTATACTTGAGATGAAGCGTCAAGGCTGGTTCCTCGAGATAACGAACCTCGTTGTACCAGAGATCGGTGATAAACCGGAGGATGTGCGGGAGCTGGCTAGGTGGATAAGGGATAACCTGGGGGAGGAGACCCCGTTCCACCTCCTCAGATTCCACCCTGACTATAAGCTAAAGAACCTGCCGCCTACACCAATAGAGACCTTGGAGAAGCTTGCAGAGATAGCTATGAAGGAAGGATTGAAGCACGTGTACCTGGGTAATGTTTGGGGGCACAGGCTCGAGAACACCTATTGCCCGAGATGCGGGTACCCGGTGATAGAGAGATACGGCTTCTACATAACCGCTTGGAGGCTCGAGAAAGGCAACAGATGCCCCAACTGCGGGTACAAGCTGAACATCCGGGGAGAGTTCAAAGGGGAAGTTAGGAGGCCCAGATTCGGGTTCTTGTGAACAATGCTTCGCTAAATCGGGGTCCTCGCCCGCTGAAAGCTCTTCACCCCCGTGTGAACGGGTCTGTCACTGGCGGTCTCTTCACCGGACCCCTGTTTACTCTATGATTGTCCAGGATTCTTTATTCCTATTGTTAACCCACACAATACTCTTCATAGCTCTATTTATCCTCGTATGCCCGTCTATACCTGTCCATACGGGTAGCAGTTCATGAAGCCGTGGAGCAAGATTCAGCCTGCGCTTGTAGCTACTGGTTTCGCCCAGGGACTCGTTATGGGGTTAACCTGGGCTACTGTTGCCCCGTTCCTAAAGTCCCTCGGGTTTACCGGGAGTATGTACGGGCTGTACGGCGGGCTGAACGTTCTTACTCTAGCAGTGGTTACACTCGCAGCGGGCCCGCTTTCAGATAGGCTCGGCGGGAAGCTTGTCGGGTTCATCGGGGCCGTAATAGTCGGGTTTGGATTCATGGTTCTCTCCATGGGTAGTGTCTGCTGCGCCTATGCAGCAGCCCTTATAAACGGTGTGGGAGGCGGCTTACTGTTCACCTCTACAACCGTCCTCGTCTCGAGGTCGGGTAGTGACGAGCTTATGCATTATAGGTTCAGCTATTTCGCCGCGTCACAGACTCTCGGCGGAGGGTTCGGCAGTTTCCTAGGATGGCTCCCCGTCTACGCCTCTCGTTATACCGGGTTAATAGAGGCCTACAGCTACACGCTGGCCGGTGCGGGCATCCTTTCTGTCATCGCTTCTCCATTAATCCTTCTCGTCCAGGAGGAATACACCAAGCTCACTGGAGGAAGGATATTGAGTGGTTATAGAGGGCTCGGTGCTTTCTGGTGGATCGTGCTGATTAATGGGTTAATCGGTTTCGCTGCTGCAATGAGTATTCACAACATTGACTACTACTTCACAGCCAAATACCATGTTAACAGCGGGATGCTGGGAAGCGTGTTTGGCTTGGAGCAACTCTTGATGGCTGGGTTGATGCTTTGGATGCCCAGTTTATCCGATAGGGTGGGCGGGCCGCTTAAACTGTATCTCGCCGTTTCCCTTTCTAGTATCCCTCTACTTGTCCTGATAACACTGACTGACAATTATCTTATCGCTAGCTCTCTCTTCGTTACCAGGAGCGTGTTGATGAATGTGGCTAATCCTCTTTTCACGTCGTTCGCGCTTAGCCTTGTGAGCCCGGAGAAGAGGGGTGTTGCGAGCGGGTTGATGAGCCTGTCCTGGACTTTGCCTGGTGGTTTCGGTAGGATGGTCGGTGGCTACTTGTTCGACTTGGACTTGGAGTTGCCTTTGAGGCTTACTGCTCTGCTCTACACTGTATCCCTGGTATTGCTGGGCGAGTTGTTCTGTAGGTCTAGGAGGATAGTGGGTAAAAATGGGAGCGGTGTCACTGCTTGTTGAGGAGTTCCTCTACTGCTTCCCGGATCAGGCTTGTACCCTTCTTTATCACGTCCTTGCTGGTCGCGAAGCTGAACCTGACGTGGTTTACTCCCGCTTTGTCCGGGAAGGATGCTCCTGGGAGTATTACTACTCCCTTCTCTTCTAGGAGGTAGTTAACGAATTCCTCCGTGGTTAGACCCGTCATTTCTAGTAGGCTGCTTATCCTCGGGTAGAGGTAGAATGCTCCGTGGGGCAGGTAGCTCTCGAATCCGGGTATTTTAGACAGCTCGTTGTGGAGGAGTTCAGCCCTCTCCTTGAACTCCTGCACCATCTCCCTCACAGGGGTCCAGTCGCCTCTTAACGCGGCTACACCTGCTTTCTGCACGAAGCTTGTTGCACAGCTGTACATTGTTACGGCGAGTGCTTTGAGCCTGGGTATAACCTCTTTCCGGGCCACGACATAGCCTAGCCTCCACCCTGTCATTGAGAAGGTCTTCGAGAACCCGTTGACTACTACACTGGTGTCACGCCAGTCCTCGTATTCTAGGAGGCTCTTGAACTTCCCTTGGAAGACGAAGTTGTCGTATATCTCGTCGGAGACTAGAAGTATCCCTTTCTCCCTCGCTATTTCTACGAGGCCGTCTATTTGGCTCGGCGAGAATATGCTTCCTGTGGGGTTGTGGGGGTTGTTTATAACTATGGCCTTCGTCTTACCGGTTATTTTCTCCAGTATCTTATCAGTGTTGATGACGAATCCTTTCCCAGGGACGAAGTCCGCGGCGGCGAATACGGGTTTACCCCTCCTCATCTTCACGACCATCGCGTAAGCATAGTAGCTCGGCTCAACTATGACGACCTCGTCGCCTTCTGTGATATAGCTGGCTAGAGCCAGGTATATCGCGGTCTTAGCCCCCGGGGTGACGACTATCTCCTCGGGCGAGACCTCGCCGTGGTATCTCTCGTTCAAGTAGTCTGCTATCGCCTCCCTCAACTCTGGGATTCCCGCTGTTTCAGTGTATCCTGTGAAGCCCTCGTCCAGTGCTTGCTTGGCGGCTTCAACTATGTGCTTGGGTGTGGGGAAGTCCGGCTGCCCTATTCCGAAGCTGTATATAGGTATTCCCTTCTTCTCCTTTATCTCCCGGGCCTTTGCTAGATATGCGAAACCTGTTTCACCCATAATGGAGAGTACTTCAGGGGAGAGATTCAGGGACGGCGGGTTACCTGTCAACGAGTGTTCACCGGGTTATTGTTGTGCCGGTCATCCTTATTAATATACGGGGGAGACATTTAGTTCTAGGGGAGTGAGTAGGGTTTGGCTAAGAAGACGATAGTCTATAGTATCCGAGGGTACCAGCCTGAGCAGGTCGAGGTGGCTGGAGTAAAGCTCGGCGTGCTTAAGAGGGTTAAGGAAGATTGGAACGAGAAGGTTCTAAGGAGCAGGCAGGGCCCGCTGGACGCTTTGATAAGCTATGCCACGAGGATGACCAGGGATAAGGAGCTGCAGGATCTCGGCTATGTGGAGGTCACCGTGGAGGCCCCGGGGCTAGTGGTGACCCACGGGGATAGGCCTAGGTACGAGTGGACGGATATGCTGTTCCCCAGTCCCAGCAAGCTCATACGTGTAGGTGTGGTAAGGGGGAAGACTGGTGAAGGCGGGAAATACCAGGTTTCCAGCGGTGAAATAGAGTGGCACGATGTTAGCGGGAGCGACTATTATGTGTTCGAGGGCTCCTGCGAGGCTCCTAGCGACGTGTTAATGGTCATACTTGACACGGAGAACGGTAGGCGGATACTTACTCAATGTAAATCTTCTTCCTAGAAAGTATCCTCTCCCCTTCCCGGGCAACTAGATCCCTGATCTCATCCCCATGCATCCTGATGAGGTGGAGGTAAAGCCCCCTCTTCGTTAAGCCTTTCTTACCGCATAGAACGCACATGTATTTCCCGTTACCATCCCGCTTGGAGAGTAGTGCCCCGACGTTCCTTATAGCATGGACGATGTTCCGGGGGAGAACAGGTGTGTCGAAATCGCTGGGGGAGACTAGCTCGGAGGCAAGTCTAGCGACGTATATCTCGATCCTATTCATGAACAGCCCTGACCTGGGCAAAAACCGCACCATTAAACAGGAGAGGGTGTTGTGATGATTAAATGTTTATTCGCTTATAATGTTCGCGGTTTTATTGTACGCCGCGACTATAGAGAGGAATACCAGGGACGCCAGGTTCACAGGGTCGCTTGGCACGTCCCTCCAACCCATACAGTCGCCTAGAACCGGTATAACACCGCTGGAAGGCCTGGGCTCCAGGGTTCCTCCCTCCAGTACCGAAAGACTCCAAGCTAGGGCTTCCTCGACGCCGTCCAGGCCGATGCAGTCAACGAGCTCGAAAAGATCTACTAGAGGCGGCTCGAAGTAGTCCTTCACGCCCTCATAGTTGTAGAGGCTGGCCAGTCCGAAAGCTTCCTCAAGCACTGCCCCGGCGTTGGCGAACTCCCAGACATCCATAGGTGGATCTAGGAAGTACACTGCTGCAAGGTGAGCTGTGAAGTCTCCTGCAAGATCGGCTGGCGAGGCCTCATTGTCAACCCAGTCTAAACCGGCTACCCCGGTGCTGCGGGCAGGGTCTAACGCGATGCTCAATACGTTTAAACACCTCCAAGGTAGTTACATTTGCTCACAGGGCTTGTTCGACAAGGTTTTTATATAACGGGAATCACCCGCTTCTAATCGGGTTATGTTTAAGTATGTTTAACAAAAAGTAAACAAGACCCTTTTTAACTCGGGGCTACCCGTATATAAACGTGTAACCCACCACACTATTCACAGGGGCCGTGAGGATGTGAACCCGGAACAGAGGAGTATCCATCTTGAGGTGAAGACTCCTAGTCCAGCCGAGCCCCCTCTCTCATAAATAAACCGGATAACGGGATGTAGCGGACGGGAGGTATACAAGGGTTGCCAGGGAACAGTTTCTCCGAGGAAATACTAGATGAGGCCCACAAGTATCCTACGATCTACAGGGAACAAGTAGAGAATACACCCAACCTCGAACTAGGCGACAAGGTGTTTGTTTCAGGGGCTGGAGACAGTTACGCCGCCTCAATCACTGGGACTGCCCTAGCTGGCTTCAAAGGCTCACCCATAGACCCCAGGGAGCTCAAAAATCATAGGGGAGGTCGTGGAACCCTCATTATAGCTGTTTCACTAGGAGGTAGAACCAGGAGTCTCCTAGAAGCGGTCAAGCGCCACAGAGATATGGGTTCCATGATCGTCGCTGTAACGGGGAACCCCGAATCCCCCCTAGCCGGGTTAGCAGATACAGCTATTCTAGTCAAACACAACAAGTACGTTAGGGGAAGCGGGTTCGGGAGTTATATAGGCATGACAGCGGCAATAGCGGCACTCCTAGGCTCCGGCGGGAAGCCCAGAAACAAGACGGTATGCAGTCCGAGGAGAGGCGTTGATGGGCGAGTCCCGTTCTTCGTCGGAGAGTCATGGAGGTATGGAGTCGGCTACTTCGCCATGCTCAAGATGCATGAAGACCTGGGCATGCCCTCGAGAACCGAGAAG
>JALUZI010000105.1 GCA_027012045.1 Desulfurococcales archaeon | reverse complement strand
GTTTGCTGGAGCCATGATAGACGCTATAAGAGGGACGAAAATAGCGTTAGACAGAGGAGTAGGGGGCATACTTCCAAGCGTGTCAGCCCCGTTCTTCAAGCACCCGCCTGTACAGGCGCCGAGCGATGAGATCGCATACCAGTGGTTCAACGAGTTCATAGAGGGTAAGAGGGAGAGGTAGCCCTCCCCTGTTTTTAGCTCCATCTGTGCTTGAACATTCCACGTATACTTTTATCGTCTCCTAATAGCTCTACAACCAGTAGCTCCAGAAAAGGTGTCACGATAGCGTCAACCAGGTGGCCTGAATAAGGTTCTCCGGGGTTCCTAGCAATGTTTACATGTAGGTGTGTATGATAGTTACCATCTTCTCCTAAGACACTGTTTCCTGCCAGCGACACGACTTCAAGAACGTGTCCTTCCATGGGTTCTATATCCATTGTGTCATACTTCCTGTTCACCGGGTCAAATACCCCTATTCTCGCCCAGGAGAATCCCCCTATACCGTTTATCCAGGCGAACTTGATATCCTGCTTGGCCAGCATCTCCTCTATACCGCTGTGAGGGTGTTCTCCCTCGTTCAGCTTTAACACGAAAACTCTTCCCGTCCTAGTGAAAGCTCTCTCCATGCCTGATCACCTGTTGAGCCCTGTCATTAGTTTCAATATGTCAGTCCTAGTAATAATTCCAACAGGGTTATTAGACGAGTCTACAACTACGAGTCTACCGACATTCTGGGATTCCATGAGGCTTATAGCGTCAAAAATGTCTGCTTGCTCGTTAAGCGTCACTATGTCCCTCCTGGATAGAGCATCTCTGACTCTATCTGAGGGGGTGAGGCCTCTAGCTATTGCCCTCGCTAGATCTGAGGCTGTGAAGAAACCTATCAGCTTATTATTCTCTTTGACCGGTGCCCCCCGTATGCCGTGCTTGGAGAGAATCTTGGACGCTTCTAGTAGCGTCTGATTTCCCTCTAGGAATATAATGTTTCTCTTTGCAATGTCTCCTACCCGAACTTCAGGTATGCTTAGAATGTTTGTTATCCTAACAAGTATTTGTCTAACAGCGTTGTCAACCTTCTCAACGTATCCCTCCGCTATGAACCTCGGCTTAGGTATGCTTTCGATACGTGTTTTCATTCCTTTCTCCGCGAAAGATGTGTCTCCTAGAACTTTCACTAGTGCCTTCGCGGATTCGTGTGAGAAGAGGTTTAGGATTTCCATAGATATTATGTTGAGCACTCTCTCGTGCTTGTCCCCTAGTTTAACCACGCCGTAGGCTATTGGATGGCTATAGGACTTCCTGAGAAGCTCTCTTGCCTTCAGTGTGGGGATATATCCTCCTAGGGGACCGGTCCTTGATTCCACTAGCCCCACGTTCTTGAGCCATACAATTATGTTCCTAACGGTGCCCTCGTCTTTGCCGAGGATTCGGGCTACCTCTTTGCTTTTGATCATTCGTTTCTTTTCCTCGTAGAGTGTGACGAGGGTTTCAAGTACCTGTCTCTGCGTCATGGTAAGTTCTACCAATCAGGAGCCACCGGCTCAAATCATAATTGTATATGCAGATTAATAAGAATATTCTAAACACTATAGAAATAAAACACGTGATCCGAGAGCAATATGCTATGTTCTAAGAATGTGTGCAACCACCTTTTTCGGCACCCGAAACACTTCTAGAGCTATGTGACCGACATAGGCATCATCGGGAATAACTGTTTTATCCCACCCTAACCTCACTGCTAACGCCTGCTTGTAGGCCTCTTTCGTTAGCCTATCCCTTATCTCACCCCTAGAAATAGCGTCTGCAACCCTGATTGCAATATAGAATCTCAGGTACTTCCTTATCGACGGTTCCAGCTCTGGGAAAGCTTCCACTGCGGCCTTGAAAGCCTTAGCAGCCTCTTCTTCACCCGTCATTCCAAATAATTCCTTGACGACGGCCACTCTGAAAACCTTTGATAGTAGGTTCATCGTGACTTCCTCGAAGTTTTCCTCTAGAAACTTCCTAGCTTCTTGGATCCTCCCTTCTACAAGATACTCAAGAGCCTTATCTAGCTTAACTTCGAAAGAGAAAAGGTCTTCAAACAGCTCTGGGAACTCCTCATCCAGGTGCATCCCGTACTTTCCTACTACGTATAGTGAAACCAGTTCTTTCTCATAGATATCTGGTGGTGTCGCTTTTCCTTTAATTGGAGAGATGCCCTCGAGGCTGTACCTCTTTTCGAGGAGTGTTATCAGGTCTTCTCTACTGTTTATAGTTTCCTTGTACTCGTCTAGCAGTGTCCCCCATATATCTGTTAGAATTGATATTCTCCTCCTCGTGTTACTGCTGATCTTAGCTTTATCCAAAACTCCAACCCCCTTCAATGGTAACCTCTTTTTATGGAATATAAAATACATGATAAAAACAAAGGATAGAAGTAGCCCTATATCACTCCGGAACAGGTGTTCCCTAATAATGTCTGATGTGGAAACCCATAAGGTGTTCATGCTACTGTTCAATAGGAAGCTATATATGATCATGATTTCATTCGCAGCCCTCTTCGTCATCGGACTAATTTTCTACCAACCTATAATATCACATCTGGAATGGACGGGGCTTTCGGAGGAAGGGATTAAGAGGAGCGTCGCGGAGAAATTCCATGTTTCCCCCCGTACAATTTTGTTTATACCCTTGATAATCTCGGTCAATAACATAGTAGCGTCTTTCATAACTTTCATCCTCGGCTTCACAGTAATCGGCCCTATAGCTGTCCTTGTTTATAATGGGATCGTTACAGGCGTGGTCATCTCAATGGCCTCGGGGTCCCACAGTATTCTCAGCGGGTCTCAGGTAGCTCTACTGGCTCCTCACGGTTCGCTCGAGATACCAACAATAGCCTTTTCCGGGGCAATATCAGCATACTATGTTGTCTCGAAGGCCGGTAGGAATAGAGACATTCTGATCGGCGGGCTCAAAATGATAGTTTACATTATAGTGACTCTTGCAATAATAGAGTCATTCATCACCCCTACAGTAGCCATTCTAGATGCTGTAGCTACAAAGGTGATTGAAGCTGTCCTATAAAACCGGGGCATACATCCTACTAATGATAATGATGTTATTGCTTCTCGGGCCACATGTTGAAAAACAAATCACGGCCCAACAGGATAACACAGCCGTACCACAGGTATGCCGCCTCGCCAACATCGCTTTGAATGAAACAATAGAAATACCAGCACAAAAGATCAGCCAGCTACCTGTAGGCCAGTTTACAGTAGTTAACACCACCATAAAACTGAACGTAACCCGAGACAGCTACGTTGTATGCATGCCACACAAGTACCTCTTGGTAGTTGACAACAAGACGCTCATAACAATGATATTAGTAACAATAACAAACACTACATTATCGCTACGTGCTCCTCTAAACCTAGAGGTAAAGGAGATCCAGGCAGGCGGCAGTATAGAGTTTGGTAACCCTCTAAAACTAAATAAGACATTGTACTTGCAACATGATGGTGAATTCACTATAGAAATAAGCAATAATACCTTGGCTAAAAGCTTACTCCGCCAGGGACTCTTGGTGAAGTTCAGCGGAGGGAGAAGCGACGTATACCTTGTTCTGTACCCAATAGGAAACTCGGATCGTAGCAGTGTAAATTACCGGAACTCCAGCACCGGAGGAACGGGAAAACCGATTTCAAGCATTACAGTAACGCCGAATGAGTGGACTTCGACTAGGTCAGGAGGCATACTAAGAGGATCTAAAGGGGAGGGAGCATTCTATAGCACAGAATTATTATATGCTATAACATTAATTGCATCTATTGCTACACTTCTCTACTACTTGACTGCGGTGAGGAAAGTTGAATCGAGTGGATATTGACGATGTTATAGAGGAATTCATAAGGGGCACGCCCGTCCTAATACATGACAGCAGTAGCAGGGAGGATGAAACAGACATCGTTGTATATGCCGGGAAAATAGACACGGACAAGATTTACTTGATGAGAACACTCGGAGGAGGATTATTGTGTTACGCAACAACAGAGAAAGTCACACGAGCCCTGGGTATCCCGTTTGCAGACGAGATATACTCTAACATACCAACCCTCAGACCGTTAACGGAGAAAAGACTCTCATACGGTGACAGGCCAGCCTTCACTATATGGGTAAACCACATAGAGGCCACTACCGGAATACGGGATAAAGATCGAGCGCTAACAATTAGGAAACTCCACGAACTAACAGTAAAGACAATAAACAACAGTATCGAGGATGCAAAGAGAATGCTTGCCACTGAGTTCCAAGCACCCGGACATGTTCCACTCCTAGCGGCTAGAGGCCTTGATAAAAGGAGAGGCCATACGGAACTAAGCATTGCTCTAACAGAAATGGGCAATGCTGTCCCCAGCGTCGCTTTCATTGAAATGCTGGACTACGGTGACAGGCTTCCAGCAGATAAAGCCAGGAAACTAGCGGAAGAAAAAGGATTCCTATTCGTGGAAGGCTCAGATATAATAGAGGCGTACCGGGAATGGCAGGGTGCGTAGCAGTTATTGACACAATGTTCTCCAGGGTAGACATGGGCTCCATAGCCTATAAAGTGCTGAGGGAAGAACTCACATCCTATAAAATAGAGAGATGGACTGTCCCAGGAGCTAAAGACCTCCCAGGAGCTGCTAGGAGAGCTATTGACCGGGGATGCGATGCAGTCATAACACTAGGCTGGATCGGTAAGAGGGAGGCGGATAGGATAACTTATGCAGTGTCCAGTATGGGACTAGTACTCCTCGGCGTCCTTACGGGCAAGATAATAATTGACGTAACCGTTCATGAGGACGAGGCCGACGATCCTAGCGACCTGAAGAGGATAGCTGAGGAGAGGGCTAGAGACCACGCTGTCAACCTTGCTTTACTACTCAAGGATCCCCACGCCCTCGTGAGAAACGCGGGAAAAGGAATAAGACAGGGCTACCCAAACGCAGGTCCATTATAAGGCAGCTTATGTAACTTTATTTAAACCAGAAATCCCAACTTGCTACCGACGGCTATTTAAGGTGGTTACAGGTGCAAGAGCCTAAGATAGGGCTTGTAGTCTCGGAGTTCAACTATGATATAACTAGGATAATGCTTGAGAAAGCCCTCAGCCACGCAAGTTTCCTAGGCGCCGAGGTACTGGTCGTCTACAAAGTGCCCGGAGCCTTCGACACGCCTTTCGCTGTAAAACAATTACTAGACAAGACGGATGTGGAGGGAGTAGCAGTACTTGGCGCTGTTATAGAGGGAGAAACAGAGCACGACGAAGTGGTTGCACACCAGGCAGCAAGGAAAATCATGGATCTCGGGTTAGAATACGGTAAACCGGTCACGCTAGGCATAATAGGCCCCGGGGCTTCTAGGAGTCAGGCAGTCGAAAGAGCTGAAGAATACAGTGCCAGAGCCGTTGAGTCGCTCGTTAAAATGATAAGGAGAAAGAAGAAACTAGAGGCTGGTCTCACCGGTGGGGGAACCTGTATAATAGAATAAGAAAAGAAGGCCTCACGGACATCTGGAACGGCTACCAAGGCTATAAGGGTTAGGAGTCTTGGACACTAGGATTACCCTGATAGAATTACACGGCTATAGAGAGTGGACGGAAAGCCTGGGATATGACAGGGAATGGAAGATACAGATAACGCAATCGAAAATATACTACCGGCTCCAGACAGAAGCATCCAGGGTAAACGCGTACATACTGCCTCTCAGACACGACTTCCTAATAGCCCTCACGTCATCACTGAGGGAAGCCGAGCACGAAAAACTGTTCAAGACCGTGGAAAACGAGAGCCCTGTGCCGGTGAGGATGGCCAGTATAGTCGATCGGACGCCGAAAAACGCGTTAGACGAAGCCTTCAAAGTCATCTTGGACCTTGAAGACGGGGAGTACTACTACCAAGAAAGCACCGGTGATGAATACACTGCTGTGTCCCATGTGGATATAAACTCGGTGACTCAATACACACTAGAGCACGGCGTAGTTGAAGCTTATAGGAAGACCATGGAGATGCTGTACGACCTTGTAAGGCTTAGCGGTTTATATGACGGTATAGCGCAATACTTGGGCGGTGATAATATAATAGTCGTTTTCCCCCCGGACTCCTGGGCTGAGGCTTCCAGGAAACTATCATTTGACTGGGTGAAGGTTGGGGGAGGAAGGGCTAGGCTTGCTAGGACCAGTATGATGCTTGCGACAAAGGCTTTAGACGAGATACGGAGAGGATACAAATCTAACGTTTACTTACTAGAGGAACATTAGACCTCTATTCCATAAGTCTTCTTGATATAACTCTTAACCTTCTTGGGTAGCTTCTCTATTCTAATGCCCCCGGAAAGCGGTATGTATACTTTTCTTATCCGGGGACCCGAGATGATGAGCCCTGAAACCTCGCCGCCTACCACTATCGGCCTAACAGTGTACCTGTCAATGACTACTTCCTCGTTTTGTTTAAGAGTGATCAATAGGAAAGCCACCCATTATACTATTAATCTAGAGGCTATATAAACTATATTTGAAGCTAAGCTTAACTACTGGGTAATAGTTGTAGAGGGATGATGGGTTCTTGGCTAAGAAAGTTATTTCAACAGTGGTAGACGAGGAAACCTACAAGCTTCTCAAGCGGAAGGCTGAGCTAAAGGGCTACAGGCTACTCTCCGACTATCTGAGATTCCTTATCGAACGAGACCTAAGTGAGGAAGAGCAATCCTCTAGTGATATCCTGGGTGAACTAGAGGACCTGCTGAACAAAAAGCTCTCCAGGATAGAGAGAACAGTTGCAGACCTTCTTAACCCATACACAGGGAAAATTGATAGGATCATAACACTAGTAACAGAATTAAAGGAAGAACTCGAGCAATCACGGGAAACCATGGCTCAACAAGAACCCGCGTCCTTTACCCAAGAAGCGAGACAGCCTTCAGAGCAGAAGAAGCCACTTGTATCCTACAGGAAAGAGCAGACGCACCCTCCGAGAAAGACGGCTATAGAGAGACTAAAAGAGGAGGGAGCGGTCTATGAAAGCGATCTCGGCTGGCTTAAGCGACCTGATCTCTTCTTCTCCAAGCTTGAAAGAGAAGGTGCAATAGTGTTCGAAGCAGGCGAGGAAAGGGTGGCTGTTGACCCCGAGTTCCTGAACGAGCTGAAGTCAAAGCTAAGGGAAATCAATATCCCGGAGGCAGAGTCAGTAGAAAAACTGCTTAGACCCCAGGAAGCCAGGCTTTTCCGCCTCCTAGTAGACTCTGGCCGAGCCTACTTCGACTCCGTAGAGGGAGGCTGGTTTATAGAACTCTAGGCTATCCCTGTATAATACGTGGATGAAGACGCTTAGCAGGCCTGACGCTCCCACAGCGGATGAAGAAGTGGGAGACTCTGACAACAGAGAAGCAAGCCTTATAACCCACTTAGCATCTTGTTGGTATATCTGATGCGTTGATGGGGGATATAACGTGGGTAAACGATTAATACAGCAGAGAGCAGGCAGGGGGACACCAACGTTCAGGAGCCCGAAGCACATACATCCTGGGCCAGGTAAATACCCTCCCCTAAGCGACTCCACGTTGAAGGGGAGAGTTGTTGACCTAATACATGACCCAGGGAGGTATGTGCCTCTAGCCAAGATAGTATTAGAGAATGGAGCAAGGTTCCTGACTCCAGCTGCTGAAGGCCTCTACGTGGGCCAGGTAATAGAGATAGGCCCAGACGCAAAGCCGGAGAACGGTAACATACTACCTATAGGTAAAATACCAGAGGGAACCCAAGTATTCAATATCGAGTTAAGACCTGGTGACGGAGGTAAACTAGCCAGGCAATCGGGTTCCTACGCACTGGTCGTAGGTAGGACAGGGAAGGAAACAATAATAAAGCTTCCAAGCGGCAAGCAGAAATCTGTTCTAAACACCTCCAGAGCCACCGTTGGCATTCCAGCCGGTGGAGGAAGAATAGAGAAACCTATACTCAAAGCCGGCAACGCGTATCACAAGTGGAAGAGGAAAGCCAAGAAATGGCCTAAAGTTAGAGGAGTAGCGATGTACGCTGCAACACACCCGCATGGAGGAGGTTCACACCAGAGCGAGGGACACCCAACAACAGTCGCTAGAAACACGCCTCCAGGCAGGAAGGTAGGACACATAGCCGCCCGTAGAACGGGCAGAAGAAAGAGGTAATCCTCCCTTCATTTTCCTTTAACATTAATTTTAAGAATTTTAAGGCCTCCTAATATAGCCCCAGGATTCTGCTCTCAATCCTACATAAGACTATGTGCAATGATGTTATAGCCTCTAAAGGCCTGTCGGACAATGAATAACACTCGTCAGCTAGGTCTATGATATCACCCCTAATCCTACCGTGGGGGAACCCGCCTACACCTATCAACACTCCGTTCAAACCTAAATCACGGTCCAACCAGCCTGGCGGTTTCCCGCATCCCTCCTCTAGTACTATGAACCTTCTATACCTCCTGGATAACTCTTCTAGTTTAATGTCCATTTTCTCGATTAGAGGGTTAGATGACTCTGGAGGTGCTTTCCCATTCTTCAACACTTGCTCCATTAGGCCTATGAATCTATTATAGTTCCTGGGAATCCTGGTTGAAGGGTCTATACGGTATATAGTGTCTGTAACTGTATGCAGGTAAATCGATGATATGTACCCGGATTTATTCAGAGGTGACTCAAGGAGGTTTAGGAGTAAATGATGCACAATGTCCGGCCTCCCCCTCTTCTCAATATCCCTCAGCTTTCTGGTTACCATAGCTCTATAATGGAGGCTTTTATCAAGTACAATGTCCCCAGGCTTCTTCCTGCGCCTCTTAGAGCTGGCTATTACAGAGGGATGACTATGTAAGTCTTCTGGCACAAGCTCGAGGCTCCCTTCTATTATGATGAAGCCATATTTCCTGTTCATTGCAGACGACCTTAATCGCCTTGGGATTATCGTTGTTGCATATTAATTC
Organism: Desulfurococcales archaeon; assembly: GCA_027012045.1. Classification (GTDB taxonomy): domain Archaea; phylum Thermoproteota; class Thermoprotei_A; order Sulfolobales; family Acidilobaceae; genus Tiamatella. The sequence continues at coordinate 119 of JALUZI010000105.1, read as the reverse complement.
TTCTCTTCCTCCATCAATATTTCCTTTAGGGCCTTTTCTACTAAATCTCTTCTAACACCTGTCCAAGAAAGCCTCTCGTATATGTAGTCTATATTGGCTGTGCCTGCATTCCGTAATAG
>JALUZI010000104.1 GCA_027012045.1 Desulfurococcales archaeon | reverse complement strand
GGCCAATCCACACCGGCACCGGATTCAAGATTTGTAATTGTTGCAATCTGTATGCGATTGTTAGTGATGACGGAATCAACAGCTTTTGCACCAGGAGTCTTCACTTTGCCTGCGAAGACCAGATTTGTCGGGCTGAAGATTACACTGTCGAGATCAGCGTTACCAAATGGATCAGGATCAACGTTCGTGGACTGGCTGTTCGGGTTAACCACACGGAAGATTCCATTGGCTGTAGAGCCGAGAGCAACTGAGCCAAGATTCACGTTCGACTGAGCAACGTCCATATCGTAGGAAGGTGTGATTGTTATCCTGATTGGCACGTTATCATCAGGTGTTCCGTCATCGTCATGTACATTAATTGTACCAACGTAGACACCCTCATGCGTACCCGGTGCAACCCTGACTTTGATTACTACATCGTGGTATGTACCGGAAATAAGGGTGTCAAGGAACTGCGGATAGAATTCGACATTTGCTGACGGAATTACTCTGTTATCCGCAGATACAAGGTTGGTCACACTGAACTGTATGTTACCGAGGTCAACGTTACCCGGACCGTCAGGGTCAGGGTTACTGCTTGTTGCACTCGGGTTCCACACTCTCATTGCAGGTAGCGTAACCAGGGTATCCTGTGCTCCACCTGAACCAGCAATCAGAGTATTCTCAATATCTATGTCTTCGACGCGACCAACAACTACCTTAACTGTGAAGCTATCGCCGACCGCAGCCGCGGCATCTACGGCTCTCAGGGTGGCCTGATAGACACCTGCCGGCTGATCAGAAGGGATGTTCACATACACATCCACAAGGTCGCTGGCGCCGGAGATGAGTGCAGAAGCTCCATTGATTGTTACATTTGCAGGTGCAATGTAACTCAAGTGGTCTGAAGACCAGAGTGTATCTATGCTGTAAGCTATCGCGTTAAGGTCAGCATTACCAAATGCGTCTGGATCAGCGTTGTTGGCCTCGCTGTTCGGGTTAATCAACTGGAAGACTCCGTGCACAGTGTCGCCAAGATCACCAGAAAGTGTCATCATGTTTGCTGTGAGGTTACCCTCATTGTCAGCTATATCAAGGTCGTACTCAGGATTCACTGTTACCTGAATAGATACCGTGTCGGAAGGATATCCATCATCATCGTAAACTGTAATCACACCTGTGTATGTGCCAGCATGCTGACCGTATGGTATTGCAACGGAAGTGGTTACTGTGTCGTTTGCGCCAATCGGGAGATAACCAATATGGTTAGGATTGAATGTAACTGCACTTGAAGGAATTACATATGTTCCGCTGTAAAGGTTGGTAACCTCAATTCTGATATTGTCGATGGCAACGTTACCAGGACCATCACCAGCATCCGGGTTGTGTGCAGGATCAGTGTTCCAGACAACGAAGTTAGAAAGTGTTACTGTCTGGCCATGGTTACCAGAGCCCTGAACAAGTGTATTCTCGATGTCGATATCTTCCGTGACACCGACATTTACCTTAAGCATGAAAGTATCAGCGACGTTCTTAACCGCATCGTAGACCCTCACAAGACCTTCGTACATGCCACTCGGCTGATTTGCAGGAATAGCAACCGTGAGTGTTGCGCTGAAGTAGGCACCAGAAGCAAGAGTTGTAGGAACGTTAGATGTTATGTTCGCCGCTGGAATCGTGTGTCCAACATTATCTGTAAGGTCTCCAATTGGCTCAAACACAAGGTTATTAAGGTCAACGTTACCCGGTCCGTCACCGGGATCAACGTTGTTTCCATCCCTATTCGGGTTATAGATTGCGAATCTTGCATTAACTGTCTGCCCTTGCTGACCATTGAGGTTCATCGTGTTGGCAGACAGATTTTCAAGGTTATCTGCTATATCAAGGTCAGCGATCTCATTTACTGTTACTACAAAGTGAACTGTGTCAGAAGGCCATCCATCGTTATCTCTCGCTGTAATCGTTCCTTCATAGGTGCCTGCATATGTTCCCTGAGGAACATCCACATAGACATGGATGGTTGCTGAGTTTCCAGATGCAAGCATGTCAAGCGTAGGCGGTGTGAAGTGTACGAGATTACCGGCTATTTCGTGTCCGTGCCCATCACTGAGCTTGGTGGAGTAGAATTCAATGTTGTAGAGATCACTGTTTCCTGGGCCATCTGCGTCAGGATTGTGTGTTGCATCTGTGTTCCAAACGGTAAATGTCGCCTCAGAAGTGTAGGCTCCATGGTTGCCACTGACACTTATTGAATTCTCAGCAATATCAATATCCTCAACTGAACCTACGGCAACAACGATCTGGAAACTATCGCTGCTAACAGGAACACCACCCTCGGTATCAGTTACCTTTACCCAGCCTGTATACGTACCTGTGGCCTGGTTGGAAGGAATGCTGACACGGAGAGGAATGTTAACAGCCTGTCCGTAATTCAGTGTGGTCGGGAATCCGACAAGTGTCACATTTGTGGCACTCAAGACATCGGATCCACTTGTGAGATCGCTAACTGTGTAGGAAAGTCCGGAAAGATCAGCATTACCAGGACCATCCTCTTCATCAACGTTATTGGAAATTGCATTCGGGTTAATGAGCCTGAAGTATCCGGTAACCGTCTCACCA
>JALUZI010000103.1 GCA_027012045.1 Desulfurococcales archaeon | reverse complement strand
CTTGTTGCCCTCCTCCTCGTCGCTATTGGGTTGCCTCTAAAGGTTTATGGTAGAGGCATCCTTTACCTCGTAGAGATAATCTCGCTTGTCTACGTAGTTGATGTTTCTATTGGACTATTAGACCATACGTATCTCTCGTTTAAGAATTACCTTCAGAAGAGGAGAGAGGAAAAAAGAATATGGAGAGAGTACGGTCTAAGGAGGGTTCCGTGGCTGAAGCGTGTCGATAAGCTTATCGCCATTTTCGCCGCGTATCCACTGGTTATGATGACTGTGTTCCTCTTGGTTCCTGTGACTATAGTTATAATCAAAGCCTTCACCCCACCCACGACAGGGCCGGGTGTTGGCGATCACTTGTACTGGATAAAGGAGGTCTTTACCAACCCGATATATGTGAGGGATAGGCCTATAGGTAAGTTCGTTGAGACCAGGGTTGTAGACGGTGTTCCTGTACTTTATCTTGGAGGTGCTAGGGTTACTTATAACCATGGAATACTTATCAATTCTATACTAGTAGCTACAACGGTGACGATATCGGCTACTCTCCTCGGTTTATTGATGGCTTTCATAATGGCACGATACAAGTTCCCCGGCAAATCCCTGTTTAGGATACTCGTCCTTGTACCCATGTTCATCATCCCATTCGCGAACGCTCTAGCAGTGAAGGCGGTATTCAGTTACGACGGTATAGGATCAGTTATACTCCACGACTACTTGAGAATTCTGCCGTGGAGAATTAATCTAAGTGGCCTGGCGGGAGTTATGTTCCTCCAAATAATGGCTTATATGCCCATAGCTTATCTCAACATATTCTCCTCCCTAGCCAACATAGACCCTAACCTAGAAGAGCAAGCTGAGAACCTGGGGGCAAAAGGCTTCAAACTCTTCAGAACAGTAACCCTTCCGCTAGCACTGCCGGGAATAGCCGCTGGGGCAATCCTTGTCTTCATATTCAGCCTTGAGGACCTAGCTGGGCCTATAGTGTTTAACGAGAGGAACCTTATTAGCTACCAGATATACGATAAGCTCCTGGTCTCCGCGGGTAAACCGACTATACTGCCTGAAATATCTACTCTTGCACTTGTAATGCTCATGTTCGCCATTCTAGGATACGCTATTATCAGAAGCTATGTGAGCCTCAAGCAATACGCGATGTTGTCCAAGGGTGGCAGGAGGCATCCAAGGGAGAGAAGACCAGGTGCTCTGGGATTAATAGCCATATACCTTACACTCCTAACAATACTTGCCTTCGCATCAGTCCCTCAAGTAGGAACTATATTGATCACTTTCGGGCTCCTGCAGCCAGATGGGAAGCTAACATTAAGCCAGTTCACGTTAAGTCATCTCGCCAGAGTTCTCACGGCACCAGACGTTAACATCTACATTAGAAACTCGGTCGTCTACGCTACACTAGCATTAGGACTGATGCTCACAATAGCTATTCCAGCCGCCTATGCCGTCTCCCGGAGTAAATCCAAGCTGATGGGCATACTGGATGCTCTCGTGACTCTCCCAATAGCGATTCCCGGGCTCGTCGTTGCGGTGGGTCTGTTTTTCTTCTACTCGACAGGAATCTTCCGTGGAACACCATTCGACCCTACAAGCCCTGAAACCTATAATCCAATGTACGTGCTGGTCCTAGCCTATGGCATAAGGAAAATACCCTTCGTAGCTAGGAGTCTTTTCGCAGGCCTACAGCAGACGCATGTCAGCCTGGAGGAGGCGGCTATGAACCTAGGCGCGTCTAGGTCCAAGGTTCTGGTATCGATAGTAATCCCGCTCATCCTGTTGAATATACTAAGCGGGGTCTTGCTAGGGTTCATATACGCTTCAACTGAAGTTAGCGTGAGCATAACACTGGGAGGCATGTCCGCGGATAACACGAAGGCCCCACTGACCTGGTTCATGAAGCAGACGAGCCTAGCCTCCGTCCAAGCCTCATTCGACCTAGCCTCCCTCGGGTTCGTCTTGATTATAATTCAGTTGATAGCCGTGGTGATAATTGTGCTTGGGTTGAGACAGAGCTATGCATTCATATCCCTGTGAGGTGGTTCCATGTGACCCATGTAAAAATAGAGGATCTAACAAAGGTCTACGGTCCCGTAGTGGCAGTTGACAGGATGAACCTTGAAATAAGGGACGGCGAATTCTTCACCTTCCTCGGACCGAGCGGATGCGGTAAAACGACTACTCTCAGGCTTATAGCGGGGTTCGAGTTCCCTGATAAAGGGAGGATCCTGTTCGATGACAAGGATGTTACGTACCTGAGGCCCTACGAGAGAAATACTGCAATGGTGTTCCAGAACTATGCTCTATGGCCGCACATGACGGTTTTCGATAACATTGCCTACGGGCTGAAGCTGAGGAAGGTGCCCAAAGAGGAGATAAGGAGAAAGGTGAAGGAGGTTCTCGAGCTTATTAGACTCGAGGGAATGGAGAACCGTTATCCTACCCAGCTTAGCGGCGGGCAACAGCAGAGGGTGGCTTTGGCTCGTGCACTCGTCGTTGAGCCGAGTATACTTCTCCTAGATGAGCCTCTCAGCAATCTCGACGCCAAACTGAGGCTGGGGATGAGGGAGGAGATTAAGAGAATACAGAAGGAGTTGAATATTACCACTATATATGTAACGCACGACCAAGAAGAAGCTTTAACCATGAGTGACAGGATAGCGGTTATGAATAAAGGGAAAGTGCACCAAGTAGGGACACCATATGAGATCTACGCCTGGCCTAGGGATATATTTGTCGCAACATTCCTAGGCAGAAGCAACTTGCTCTACGGTAAAGTATCAAGTGTTGAAGGTGATAAAGTTACCGTGGAGACAAGTATAGGGAGAATCAAAGGTGTAACCCATCAAGACTACCTTGACATGAAAATTAAGGAAGGTAGCAGTGTAGGTGTTATAATAAGGCCGGAATCCTTCAGGACAGAGATGACCAGTGGAGGAGAGTTCAACGAGTTCACTGTTAACATCATATTAGCCATGTTCGCCGGAAGCAGAATCGAGGTAAAAGGAAAGTACAATAACACTGAACTACTAATGTATTTGCCTTCAGGAGTCGATTTATCCGGTAAGAAGACTGTGAAAGTATACGTCCCGGTCGGCGAGACACTGGTTCTACCGTGGGAGAAGGGATTACCGGGACAGGCTTGATATTCCCCTATACGAACATTCATTTTTAATAATCTTCGGTTTCCCCAATACCCACACGGAAAACCGAGGTGTACCTGTGTGAATAGACAGGTATTCTCCTATATCATAGCAGTAATGGTCATAGCCATAACTCTCCAAGCTGTAACAACACCTGTAAACACAGCAACGGCCAGCGAGTCTATTCCGTTGGGCTGGGAGCATCCAAGCATATTCAAAGACCTTCTAACATCCTATACAGCGCACGTGAAACCGGGTGGTACTGTAACCGTTCATCTAGCAGGAGACTATACGGTGAAAAGCGCATACATTTTCGCTGTACTCCAAAAAGGCAGCGATCTTGTAACCGTTAATAAAACAGTCTCTGTGAGCGTGAATAATGACACTGTTACACTAGGAATACCAAGTAATACTCCGAGTGGGGTCTACGATTTATTCATAGACACAAATGATGGCCTTTATAGGATACCCCAGTCCATATGGGTCTCAGAGAATTGTTCGCTACCTATTAGAATAGCTCATTTCACAGATGAACACTTCGACCTCCACCCAGACTATTACACATCTGCCGCTATCCTAGCTAAACTCTTGGGAGTCCAGCTATACCTGGGGACAGGAGACGCTACCGATACCGCGTCGGAGATGCAGGCGAAGCACTACGTAATGCATAGAAGCTCATTCCTATACGGTATTCCAGCACTGGAGAACCCTGGTAACCACGACCATGAATCAGATACGACTGGGACACCGTTCTTCAAGAAGTATATTGCTCCTGAGTACTGGTACAGGAATTTCTGCAACAAAATTCTGGTGATAGGGCTTAATACTGGTAAAGAAAGGGACGTTATTACTCGTAGCGAGCTGGAGTTCATGGAACATGTTCTCGAGAATAATCCGAATGTTCCAGTGAAAATCGTCACTTACCACCACCCATTCTTCTGGCACCATGGGAATGTAACATCAACGTACAACGATCCTAGACTAGTTAAGTTCCTCAGCACCGGCTTCTGGTACGGTAAGAACCATAATATATCACTCGAATTCCTGAAGTACATAGAGCAATATAGGGTTGAGCTAACACTACAAGGCCACGTCCACAGCGACAGTATAGTAAACTTCACAAGTACGATGACAGGATACAGAACCTGGTTCGTCACGACAACCACTATAGGAGGGCCGCACTCGCCTAAAATATATAATGGATTCGAAGTGATGGACGTATACCCCAATGATACGGTTAAATTCCCGTTTGCACCTCCAACTTTCAACGTTCCAGTAACGCATGACGTCAACAGAGGAGTCTATCCGAAACTCTCTATACCAGTACAGGACAGTTATCCAGAGCATTTCTACGCTAAATACTACTCGTACAGCAATACGTTCGCAATAGAAATAGAGAACACTCTAGGCTATCTTAACGTGTCTGGGACGACGCTGATCCGTGTACCGTGGAGTCAAAAGTCTATTCCAGCGTTCTATATAACAAGGTATTCCAATACTGGGTCGATACAAGTTGTAAACGCCACTCTCCCAGGAGACGGCTACCTCTACCTGCTATTGAAAGCTAACCTTCCTAATGGAACACATCTAATCTTGGTCGGTACAACCCAAGGAGAAGATAACACCCCACCAACAGCATCGATAAAAATGACTATACCGAGGAAACCAAGAATAGGCACCACCTTCACTATATACATAAAGGCAAGCGATGAAGGATGGGGCATAAAGTCATTATCCGCAACACTCAACGGAGAGAAACCTCTTGCAATAGTCAAGAGCGGTAGCTATTACCTAATAGGATTCAAGCTAGAAAAAGACAATACTAACATAACACTAAACGTCGAAGACCTAGCTGGGCACAAGTCGATATACATTATAAACATAAAGAACGGCGAGGTCAAAATGTCTCCTTACCAGCCGCCACAGCAGACATCAACAACGAGCACTAGCACCACAACTACAACAAGCACTACAACGAGCACAGCGACCAGTTCAACAACAAGTAGTACCACGAGCACAACTCACTCAGCAACATCCACCAGCACTGCTACAAGCTCGTCGGCTAGTCAAACAGGTAAACCGACCAGAACAACCAGCTCATCAACAAGTACATCAATGACCAGCTCGACTTCCCAGTCAACTACACAGTCCACCACGTCCACGTCAAGTTCAAAGGCAAAAAGCGGAAATTCATATACAATCCTGTGGATATCCATAATAGTGGCTGTTCTAATAATACTTGGCGCGTTAATAGCTAAGAAATAACAGCACTCACCCAGCCTCATAGAATTTAATTTTTCTATACTTCTTCCTACTCTTCATATAATCATCCAAGATAGGTATTCTACCCCTAGCCTCTGCAACTCTTTCCTTTTCAACCCATCCAATAATAATGGCTTCCCCGACGCCCGCTTCCACTATTCTGTCTCCCCACGGATCGATAAAAACAGAGTGGCCGGCGAATTCCTCTCCCAGCGATCCTCCCCCCACCCTATTAACGGCTAATAGGTATACCTGGTTCACAGCTGCTTGAGCGGTCGTTATGTTTCTCCACTGGTTGAGCCTGGGTTTACCCCAGGCCGATGGCGCTATCACTATGTCGGCTCCGTGGAGGGAGTATTCCCTTATTAGCTCGGGGAATCTGAGGTCATAGCATACTGCTAAGCCTATTTTGAACCCTTTATACTTAATTATTGAGGGGTTTTCTCCCGGTTTGAATATCTCATGCTCCTTGAAAGGCTCAAACAGGTGTATTTTACTGTACTCACCGACCATCCTTCCCTTGTAGACTGCAACAGCTTTATTGTATGCCTCCCCGTTTTCAACCCATGGTATGCTACCGACTACTAGTCCTCCTGTTATTCCCGAAAACCTATACATGGCATTGAGAGCTAGCCTGCTGTCATCACTCCCGTATTCACCCTTGTAACCGCAGCACCATAATTCGGGTAATACAACGATATCAGGGTTAGCCGAGGATAAACGCCTGACCATGCTATAAGCTTTAGCTATATTTGTACTAGTCTCGCCGTCTGATACGCTCATCTGTATTCCTGCTACAATCATCCTCGTTCACCGATGCATCTCTAGTCATATCTAGTATCATTCTCCGGTATTCAATATTAACATGTTAAAACTGCCGTTATTCCTAGGGCTATTAAATGGTGGACGGGTTGAAGGAAACCGGTATTGTGATTGTTACTGGTAGACTGGCTGAAAAAGAGGCTTTAAAGCAGGCAGAAATAATTCGGCGGCGTGGTTACAACGTAGCTGTGAAAACATTCAATGTAGATGTGGCTTTGTTCATTAATGAAAAAATGCTCTCAAGATGGATCAACAAAGAATGTAAATCATTAAGGAACCATGTCATTATTCTTCCGGGGGCTTCAAAAGTCAATCCTAGTTTTTTGGCTAATATTTTGAAGTGCGATGTAAGAATTGTAAAGGGGCCTATACACGTTAATGATATTTCGACATACATGGAGAAAGTCCCCCTAAGCCAGTGGAGGTCTGATGCACCTGTTGACGTGTTCTTGGAGGAGTCTAAGAAGAGGGATTTGATGGAGGTCTACTGGAGGCTAGTTAGGGATGCTGAGGGAATTGAGAGTCAACACTCTAATGTTAAGATTCCTTTAGAGCCTCCTCCCTTTGTTCCAGTAGCCGAGGTCTACGTGGATGGATTATTCAGTAGGTACCTGGATGTTAAGCTGAACCAGTTAATAGAAACGAACTACCCTATAGTAGTCGTTGGATCACTTAGTAATAATGTAGAGAAGATTGAATCTACCCTTAAGAAATTAGAGAGTTTAGGGTTTAAGGGCATTCTAGGAGTGGATTCACCGCCAACCAAGAAGTCTATTAATGTAATCGAGAATACATCGGCTGAATTGTTCCTCTCAGTCGACTATAGAAGTTTGAAAAGGCATGAAGACGACATTAAGAAATTGGAAAGAACATTCATACCGGTGATTATTCCTTCAAATATCAGTGGAAGTAAGAGATCCCGGTTAGCCTCGCTGAGCAAATCAGTTAGCATAGCTAGGAAAATGGGTCTTAGCTTCGTTCTCGACCCAATAGTTTATCCCCCCAATTCTACAGGGGCAAAACTCATTGACTCTCTAAATATGGCAGTAAGACTAAACGAGAAGTTCAGATCACCCGTTATGCTGGGTCTATCAAACTATATCGAACTAGTAGATGCAGACTCACCCGGTCTCGTGTTCAGTCTAACACAGCTTTCTACAGAGGCTAAAGTGAGCCTCGGGTTATTCTCGGAGGAGAGCTATAAGACTCAAGGTGTGTTCCAGGAAGCTCTAGTTGCCTCGATAATGAACACGTATTCGCTTTCAAAGAAGGTTCCTCCAAAGAATCTAGGGCTAGATCTGCTTATTCTAAAGGATAAAAAACGCCTTGACCCCGTTGTTGGCGGGGCCATTCAAATAGTTGATAGAGGTAAACGCGAGGAACCTGTCGGTTCCTGGGATCCAACCGGTCATTTCAATATAATCGTTGACCGTGAGAGGAGGCTAGTGCTGGTAAAGAAGAGTACGTGGAATAAATGGATCGGGGGAAGATCCTGGAGGCCTATTGTAGATTACATACTAAGTGAAAGCGGCGTCGCAGAGTTGGGCCACGCGTTTTATTTGGGAAGAGAGATTTACAAAGCCGTGCTGGCTTTGCATCTGGAAAAGGATTATGTACAGGATAAAAGGACCTTCAAGAAAACCTACTTGGAAGGCCTAGAAAAAATGAAAAAAGAGTTTGGAGATCTTTAAGGCTTCATCTTAGCAACTAGGTATATGGCTACTAGCAGTGTTATTATTATCAGTATCGTGTTGACCAGACTGTAGGTCTTAGCGCTTCCGGCGGCGCTGTTAGCAGTGTCGATTTTGCTTGATACGTCCTTGATCTGCTTGGAGAGGCTGTCGCCTACACTGGTTATCTTCTGGGCTGCGCTGTCAGCACTCTTCTGTGCTGCGGTAGCCGCGTTAGCTGCGTTCTGAGCGGCTGTAGCTGCTTTCTGGGCCGCGGTAGCCGCGTTGCTAGCGGCTGTCTTGGCGTCGCTTGCTGCCGTGGCTGCCTGCTGTGCTGCATTGGCTGCGTTCTCAGCCGCAGTCTTAGCCTCGCCTGCTACGGAGGCTGCGTTCTGCGCGGCTGTCTTGGCGTCGCTTGCTGCCGTGGCTGCCTGCTGTGCTGCATTGGCTGCGTTCTCAGCCGCAGTCTTAGCCTCGCCTGCGGCAGTAGCGGCGTTGTTCACCATGTTGGCTAGCTCAGTGTCCACGCTTACTACCGCGTGGTCTGTCGCAGTGCTCTGGAAGTAGCCTCCGAATATGCTTGCCTTTGCTAGAGCGTCTACTACTAGGTTACCGTTCTCGGGCTGGTGGTCTATTACGTAAGCCACGACTACTTCGCTTGTCTCTGGGTTGACGTATACTACTGGAGCCGTGTTGAGATCAGTTATCTTGATCTGCTTAACGTCGCTTGGACCATATATGAACCATAGCTCTAGGTATTCTAGCTTGGCAACGTCTGAAGGCTGTGACAGCATTGGTACAACATCGGTCTTATACTTCAGTAGGAACTTCACTGACACGTATATGGTGTCGCCGACGAATGCGTTGGGGTCAGTCTTCACTGATATCTCGAAGAGTGGCTTCTCGCTGATTATCAGGGTGAATCTCTGGGTGCATCCCGTTGGATATGTCTTTACCTTCATCTGGAATACTCCGCTGTCGCGTCCGAATATTTGTAGCATGTATGTTGTGCTCATTGTAGTGTTGAATGTTCCGTTGTTGTCGGTCTTTGTTGATGCGAGCGGTGTACTTAGGTATGGTACGTCGCTGTACACTTTTGTCCAGGCGTTCGGGTCTAGGCCGAATCCTATGAATGTTATGTTTGCTCCGGGCCTTGCTGTTATTGTTCCAGTTAATATTTCATATGACTCACTGCCGCTTAGCCTGT
>JALUZI010000102.1 GCA_027012045.1 Desulfurococcales archaeon | reverse complement strand
CAGTAAGGGTCTGCGGGGAGTTGAGAGGTTTATAGGGGAAAGTGGCTTGAAAGACCCTGTAACTGGAGGTGAACTACAAGTTTACTCTGGCAAATAGCTTAATCATAATCTTTGACGTCAGGTCTTCTCTGGTATGCTGTGAGGATTTGAATGGTTGACCTGTAAAAAGGTTTAGGTGGATGACTGGTATACCTCTACTGTGAACGTGTCATCCATTTCCTGGTTATATATTAGTGTTAGGTTGCAGGAGTAGCTTATCCTATAATTCCCTGACCAGCTGTGGGATCCTGTGGTTATTACGCTGTGGGGGTCTGTTAGGTCAAGCATTCCCATATACTCTACATGTTGGGTTGTCCCCGGCCCGTAGTCCCATATTTTATAGCAGTAAAGAACGGCTTCTTCGGCGTGACTGGGGTTCTTTACTTTGAACATTATATGTGTATACTGGGCACTCTCGTTAACTCCAATGTTGAAGACGCGTTCAACTATCCAACCGCCCTGCGTGAAGTCTCCTGTTACCGTGGCGGTGGAATACATCTTCACGTGTGTGCTACCGTCATATATGTCTGCTATCTGGTCTGTGTAGCGGATTTTCAGGGTGTGGCTATTATCATATGTTCGTGTGTTGTTCGGGGAGTGTAGGGTTATTAGGTACTGGTTTCCGCCTTCATAGAAACCGGTTAATGCCGCTCCAGAGGCGTCTGTGTAGTTGTGTATTGTTAGGGAGAAGTCTGCTTCTCTCAGCATGTAGATTGCTGCTATGGCGGTTATTGTCACTAGGCCTATTAGTAGTATTGATGTGTAGAGGATTTTCTTTCCGCGGCGTTTTCTCCTGTCATTCATTTCTATGCACTCTTCTCTCTTGTTTTGAGAAGGAATGATAAAAGGCAAGTGCGAGTATTTTGGTTTTAACCAGAAGAAATATGTGTAGCCTGCCGTTTAGCATTCCCCTCTAGCATAATTCTTGTGGGACATAACTTAAAAATATATATCATTCTTAACAAAATAATAGTAAATAACGCTAATATATTTATATGACAAGTAAAATCTCACACAGGATAATCTAATACTATATTCAAGATAGATTTAACATTACAAATAACCGCGAGCTAGGTAAATACTTGGAAAACGATTTTGTAGTCTCCCCGCCAATATCATTTTAGACCGGCTATATCCATAGGCCCAAGTACTTCATCCGCTCCATTCACACTAGGAGGCGTATCACTCAGGCTTAAAAGCCCTACCTTTGGGATTCCAAGGCTCCTTATCCTAGCGACGGCTCTACGTGCTTCCGCAGGGTTCATTGGACCTGACTTGACCTCATAACCCCATACGGGCCTCCCATTCCTGTCTACTAGGAGTATGTCAATATCCCAGCCGGCGGGAGATATGTGGTATGCTGGTCTGAGATTTTTAGTATAAGCGAGAAGTTCAGCCAGGTCGAACTGTAACTCCACATAGTATCTTGAACGAAGCGAATCTTTGTTGGGCTCCTGGCCTAGCTCATCAACCGATTCTAGAGCATAGTATAGAACAGAGAGAAGCGTGCTTCTATGGCGGTAATAGATTCTTGCTCCTCTCGTCCTCCAAAGTCTTACGCCTTTAACAAGACCCATCCTTTCAAGATTCCTTATATACCCAGTCACAGCTGACTGGGCAGGACTATCTATTAGCCCATTATTATAGAGGCTCAATGCTATCTGACTAGTATTCCAGTAGCCTTTCGCCAAGAGCCTTAATATGGCATCGTAGACTCGGGCGGGACTCCGACCCTCCTCAGCGAAAACTTCCCCAATAAGCCCAGGGGCTATAAGTGCAAGATGCCTCGCCTTATTATAAAGCATATCAACCGGATCTCCCAAGGGTTTTAGTAGGCCAAGGATCCAGGGATCTCTAGCTAATCCAATCCAGCGTACTGCATAGCTTGGATCCATGCCGCAATTGACGAGTGATTTGACTGTGTCCCGTGGATCTGCAAGGTCTACATAGTACGCCTCAACTAACCCTAGTAGAGGACTATGGGGAGCGAAGACTCTCTCTAGGACTCCTAGGCTTGAACCGAGTAGGACTATACGGCCATTGCTTTCTGTGAGTTTATGGGCTATTGAGTCAATCCAGGTTTTCCTCGGGATTCTCTGGAACTCGTCTATGATGACAGTTTTGTTGCCCGATAGCAATGATGTTATGTATTTCATGCAGTCGGATAGGTTTTGCTCATACAGATCTTCCCCGACAAGGCAGGTTGCTTCTCGGGTTATAAGTACGTAGCCTTCATGTTTGATGCAGTGTTTTGCAAGCCATGTTTTCCCGGTTTTTCTTCTGCCGTAGATTAATAGGGGTTCGTTCATTTCTTTGAGTTCCCGGCATTCCCTCCTATTGATTATGCAATAACTCATGTTATATAACCACTGTTATATAACTAGGGTTATATAATAAAAATGTAACTCTAATCTATTAGACTCCGACAACATACAGAAAAATAACAGGGAGAGTCCATGGAGAACGGTGTTGACTTCTTATATGGGGCAGAGGTAGTTCAAAACACGTATTCCCAGGCAAGGAAGATAATAGTCTTCATAGTAACGCTCACTCTAATTACCTCAGGTATAC
>JALUZI010000101.1 GCA_027012045.1 Desulfurococcales archaeon | reverse complement strand
GAGAAAGGCTACATAGGGTACGGGGCAAGCACGAGGAACGCAACCCATTTCAGAGTACACTTCTTCAGCAAGGAGAACACGCAATTCGCCATTGAGTCGAGGAAAAGGTTACTTTCCCTCCCGAAGCTAACTGGCTACAACCCCCTCGTGGTTCAGGGAGGATACCTATGGCTCTTCCCAGACGAGGAGACATCTGACGCGTACATGAAATACAACGAGGATCTATGGAAGCCCCTAGGTGTCCCAATAATCTTCATGGACAAAGGCGAACTAGAGAGGAGATACCCCTTCCTCAACCTCTCAAAGATTCATAGCGCTGCAATAGGACCTCAAGACGGGAGTTTTCATCACGACTCAGTGGTATACGGATACTACTCCAAGTCCAGGAAGCTCGGTGTAAAAATATGCGAACACACAGCCGCCGTAAAGATAAATATAAGAAACAACCATGTAGACGGTGTCACACTAGATAACGGTAGATCCATAGATTCAGAGAACGTTATAGTTGCCGCTGGTGCATGGAGCAGGCGGCTACTGGAGACTGCCGGCGTTTCAATACCGACTAATCCCGTGCTTAAGGAGATCCTTGTTACTGAGCCTTACCGCTACAAGTTCAAGGAACTATTCATCTATAAGGAATTCTAT
This sequence comes from Desulfurococcales archaeon, assembly GCA_027012045.1. Lineage (GTDB taxonomy): Archaea > Thermoproteota > Thermoprotei_A > Sulfolobales > Acidilobaceae > Tiamatella. The sequence continues at coordinate 8,515 of JALUZI010000101.1, read as the reverse complement.
TTCACGCAGACACTGAAAGGCGAAATACTCGGCTCCACAGGACTCGACAAAGAACCAGAGGGATTAGTTGAGATGGGTAACAGTATAAGGTGGCTTACAGCATTCGCGAGGGCAATGACGTCAATACTCAAGGGAAGCGGTAATATTAGAATTCTGAGAACGTGGAGCGGGTACTACAACATGACCCCGGACAGGGCTCATATTCTCGGGAGAAGCGATGATTGGCCTGAAGGACTATACGTTAACACAGGATACAGCGGCCACGGGTTTATGATGGCTCCTTACGCCGGAGAAGTTTTGGCTGATTATATCATTACTGGAAAGGTGCACAGGCTCATGGAGCCATTCCTACCCACGAGGTTCAAAACGGGGAAGCTGATAAAAGAAGGGTTAGTTATAGGTTAAAACCATGGGTATCTTCTGTTTTATACATAAACTCCTCGTTTGGAGGCATGTTATAGAGGAGCACTGGCAGACTCTTATCTGAGAGTTTCTCTATTAACTTAACCCTATTCCCGTACGTTAGTATGTAGTATACTTGTGGGAAGCCTTGTTTTATGTCTTCAATAATCCTTTCTAGGAGGATCCGCGGCCTGAATTTGTCTATGACCTCGCTGGGATCCGCCCATACAACTTTGACCTTCTCTTCCAGTGGTATGGGTTCCCCCATTATGCTGCAGTCAAAGTAGAATACTATTTCGTGGCGTAGCCTGTTTTTTATCATGTACATGTTTTCGTTTATGTAGACTATACGCTTTGGGATAGCGTCTACCCCTAGCTCCTCTCTCATTTCGCGTATAGCGCAGTGTGTCACGCTTTCATAGAACTCTGTGTGTCCCCCGGGGAATCTGTAGTAGTTGTATTTCGCATCGTATTGGAACAGCATTTTACCGTCTCGCTGGACAAGGCACCTGGAGCCTACTTCAATTCCCTTAATCCTATTCCTTCTCCTCATAACCACTCACTAATAAATAATATCACGGGGTCCTCACCCTTATATGGAGTTTGACTAACCCAACTATACCTATGGGTGCACTAGAACATGGCGAGTACAGTTAAAACAATACTCAGATCCCTCCAAGGCTCCCCGAAAGCACCAGGCGACGTGGTTGCAGAAACAAGGCTTCCCAGATACCTGGTGCTGGCAAGCTTCAGGTGCCTCGAGGAGCTAGGGTTCATCAAGACTCTGTATAGTAAAGGTAGCTACAAGCTGTACGTTCTCACGGAACGGGGAGAACAGTTCCTCGAAGAGGACGAAATACCTAGTACTCTACCTCAAGAAGTGGGAGAAGTAGCAGCATAAACACAGCTCATTCTTTGATTACGTTGAGAATTATAGCCGGCCTAACATGATGGACTCCGGGCAAGGATTCTATTTCCCTGTGTATCCTGGTTAGCTCCTCGTTGTCCCTAGCTAGAATCTTAACTATAATCGCGTGGTCACCCGACGTTATAGCTAAAAACTCAACATAATCCTTTTGCTTCAGCTCTTCTATAACAGTAAATAAGTGCTCAGGTAACACGTCTAGTCCTGTTATAGAGACCATGTTATATCCTAGCTTCTTGTAATCTACGATCACGGTATACTTCTTTATAACGCCGCTAGCCTCTAATTTCTTGACACGCTTCATAACCGCTACTTCGCTAATACCTAGTTTTCTGGCTATCTCAGAATAAGAGACCCTAGCGTTTTCACGCAGCATATCCACAATGACCTTGTCTTTCTCATCAATCATTACCAGTCACTCATAAAAACGAAACTATGAGCTAAGAGTTTTAAACTTATTCTATAAAGCTTCGAAAAAGGAGAATAAAGGATTTTACTGGCTTGGAGGGGTCGCGGCCCTCTTCAAGTAGCTCCTGACCTCCTCGATCTCCTCTGGCGTTGCCTTCGCGTCGTGGCAGAACCACCAGTCGAAGCACTCGAAGGTCTTAAGCCTCTCCTCAGCGTCCTTTATGGTTGATGCTGGCGGCACTATCAGGTGGTCTCCGACTATCTCGTTGTTCGGCCAGTTGGCTGGTGCTGCTCTACCGTACTTGTCTATTATCTGGAGCGTCTTGACCATTCTCAGTATTTCGTCTAGGTTCCTACCGAGCTCCTGTGGGTAGTAGAGTATTGCTCTTATGACTCCTTTGTCGTCTACTATAAATACAGCTCTTACTGTGGCTGAGGCTGACTGGGCGTGTAGCATCCCTAGTTTCTCGGCAACATTGCCTCTGGGGTCGCTTATTATTGGGAAGGGTATTTCCACGTTCAACTTCTCCTTGATCCACTCGACCCATTTGATGTGGCTGAATGTCGCGTCTACGCTGAGGCCGATGAGTTCAGTGTTTAGCTTCTTGAAGTCCTCGAACCTCTTCGCGAAGGCTACGAACTCTGTTGTACATACCGGTGTGAAGTCTGCTGGATGGCTGAATAGAACGAACCATTTTCCTTTGAAGTGGTCTGGCAGTTTTATCGGGCCGTGGGTCGTGTGTACTTCTAGTTCTGGGAATTTCTCGCCGATTAGTGGTATGCTTCCGGGCATTGTTTTTCACCGTTAAATAATAAGGTGTCAGATTATATTATAAACTTTACTATATATGAACGGATAAAATAAAGTTAAAAAAGCTAACTTACAACAGTATTAAAGTTAAAGAGAGACATAGCATTCTCGTTACTAATCCTAATCACCTCATCCTGGGTAAGACCCCTCAACGAACCGATAATCCCGGCTGCTTCTAGAATATACCTAGAATTCAGCCTCAACCCCCTATAATTATAGGGGCCATCGCTCTCCAACAACATAATGTTCAAGGGAACTTTCTCAGCTATCCTCTTGCTCTTCTCCTGTATAATTATAGCAGCATTAATCGACACGTAATATCCAGAATACTCAATATCCTTCAAAAGATCAATTGGACCTGTATACCAGTGGAATAAAGCCCGGCTGACATCGTGTTTAATCAGCAGGTCAAACACCTCTCTCCAAGCGCCTGCCGCATGAATGTTGAGAACCATATTATTCTCCTTGGCATACTCTAGGAACCTGGTGAAGACCGGTACTTGCTTGTCAAATGTCTCTATGACGAACTTCTTGTCCAGTCCTACTTCTCCGATGCAGTCAACCTGTTCTGCCATGGCAAGAGATAGGACATCGTCAACCTCCCCTGTCCCCCCGTCAATATTCCAGGGATGAACCCCTACACAGGGGTATATCCTGCCTTCATATTTCTCCGCAAGCTCTACAACCATTTTGCTAGTGTCGAAATCCTCTCCTACACCAACTATGAGGAATGAAGGCTTAGAGGATAAGAGCTGTTCTAGCTCCTCTCTACTATATTGGTAAACGTGAGAGTGAGCGTCAACAACTATATCATGCACTGACATACCACCCCTTCAGATATCATACTCTATGGAAGCTTCCAAGTCCCCGATTAAACCTTCTAGAACGTTCGCATCTTCTTTATTCCCCTTTGACTTGGATTCCTCTAGCATCTTTCTCGCTATATCAATTAGTTTAACATTAAACAAGTTATAGGGTAAACGTGCGTCGAGAAGCTCTTTAAACTCTTTGCACGATGTATAATTGTGTTTCTCGCATATCTCGAGTATCGCTTCTATAACGTATTCCATTACGAGCCCGGATAGACCCTTATTGAATACTAGGGGGAATAAAAGGATGATTATTCTGCTTTCCCGTCTTTACGCTGTAACAGTGGCCTCGCTATCTCCACCTTCAAAAGGCCCCGGCCTGGTGTTTATTGGAGCGGCAAAGCCGTCGTTTCCGTCTTCCTGGTTGAACTTCCTGAAAAAGTCAGTGTAGCAGTCTTCATCTTTTTTGCACAGGAAGAAGGGCCTAATTCTGTAGCCGCCGTTTTCTGTTTCCTCTCTTTTCCCGAGTATTTTGTATAGGTTTTTGAATACTTTTGTCGGTATGACGACAACGGACTTCGGATCGGAAGGATCTGGTGGGGTTAGAGGTGCCCCGCATATAGGACATGTCTTGTTAATGTCTATTATCCTAGACACGTGTGGAGGACCGTTATACCTCTTCCCCGCGCTTCTCCCGTCAAGGTATTGATAGTCGAATATAAAGCCGCAATTACGGCATACAACTAGTATTCCCCCGGTCAAGAAGATTCCCTCCATGAAGCATTCTAGTGTTAATACGTTGTCCCGTGTCGTGGAATAATAGGGTACTGGGGTTTTTGCCGGGGAAAACATTCTGTAATCCTTTCTGAACGATGTTATACTAGATTGGCTGTTTCCACTATGTGGATAATTGTTCTTCTTGTTTCCATAAAAGAAATAGGAAAATTAAGGTAAACATAATATATTAACCGTTACAAAGCCCAGATCTAGAAATAGCATAGCTAAACACACCATTCAAGGTGCCCCTAGTTTGATCGATATATACAAGACAATGAAGCCGCCGATAACCTACCCCGTCAACCACTACGTGGTAAAAGTAGGAAATACTGTTTACCAGATAGATGCAGGGGCCGAACCGTTGAAGCATGACTCTCATAGGCCTGATTATGTACTAATAACGCACTGGCATTGGGATCACACTTTTGGGCTTACAGGAGCTAAGGACTTGGATGTTTGTATACCTAAGAAATCCTTGGAGTTGTTGGATCCGGATAAGCCTCTGGAACGTGTTAGGAATATAATTCTAGCAGTAGAAGGGGGAGAAGCTTGGGAAGCGATGAAACCCATAGTTGAAGCCTATATTGGAAGGTATAAGCCAATAAGTGTTGCCATAAAAGAACAGAATAACCCGATACCACTAGAAGACTGCCCTCCTATCATCAAGGGAGAGGTATCCTATATTGAGTGCCCAGGCCACAGTGAGGATCACGTATGTTATTTCATTGACGGAAAAGCCTTCACGGGAGACAACATGGCTCCGGGATGGAATATCACTCTAATAGACCCGTTGAGCTATATATCATCACTTTACAAGCTCATGTCTGTTAACTGGTCTATAGCCTATCCCGGGCATGGCGAGCCACTGGACAGAGCCTCGGCTACAAAATACATAGTTGAAACAATTTCATCGAAAATCAAGAGAATGTGTAAAGCCGCTGCCAGCATAGAAAATGGAATTCGCATACGCGACTTGATGAACAAGATATACAATGAAAACTTGAGTGAAGTCATGAGATACGTTGCCGCGAGAAGCCTAATAGGCTACTTGAAAAACCTTGAAACCCTCGGTGTAGTGAGGATCCGCAGGGAGTCTTATCCATGGATTGTAGAGAAGGTTTAGCTTTAGCCGTTATATACGCGGTTGTCACACTTATTTCAATTGGTGCATTGGATTGGTGATAAAACACCCGCACAGAAACCTCCATATCTCACTAGGAGCCCGGATGGGCGAATTCGGCGGCTGGGAAACCCCCATATCCTATACCAGCGTGAAAGACGAGCACATGGCTGTTAGGAAAGCTGTGGGAGTGTTCGACCTAACGCATATGGGTAGAATAATAGTCAAGGGAGAAGGAGCCAGCGAGTTTCTATCGAAGATGGTGCCGAAAAATGTTGATAATGCAAACCCTGGCACGATGCCGGGGCCGACCGCTCTTCTAAACGAGAGTGCAGGCATTATTGATGACGTTATGCCATACAAGATAGATGAGAATATGTGGCTGCTCGCGGTGAATGCTCCTAACAGGACAAGGGATCTCGAATGGCTTGAGCGTTGGAAAGAGAAACTCGGGTTTACAGGAGTCTCTGTTGAGGATTATACTTTCAGGTATTCGCTTATAGCTCTCCAAGGCCCAGAGGCATCTAAGCTGCTGGAAAGCATTGGTGGAGAGGAGCTCGTGGATTTGAAGCCCTTAACGTTCAAGACTAATGTAACTATCGCAGGTTACGAGACGTGGATAGCGAGTAGAAGCGGGTGGACAGGGGAGGACGGCTTCGAGTTCATACTAACTCCCAGCAATGCAGAGGGTTTATTCAGGAAGCTGGTCGAGTCAGGCGCGAAACCCTGTGGACTAGGTGCAAGGGATAGTTTAAGGATGGAAATAGGATTCGTTCTAGCCGGAGAAGACATTGATGAGACCGTGACCCCTGTAGACGCCAGGTACTGGCTGGTCTTCGACTACAACAAGGATGACTGTGTCGGCTGTAGTGCTCTGCGGGAAGCACTGGAGAAAGGTGCGAGGAAAGTAAGAGTAGGGATAAGGTTCAGGAAGAAGGATAGGCGTATCCCTAGGGCTGGATACAAAATTTTCGTTCCCGGAACCAACGTTGAGGTAGGAGTAGTAACAAGCGGATCGTATAGCCCGATATTAGACAGGGGTATAGGTCAGGCATACGTGGATCCCCCACATGCCTTGTTCGGGATGAAGGTCGAGGTGGAGATTCGGGGGAAGAGGGCTAAAGCTAAAATAGTTGATTTCCCGTTCATTAAAAAGTAGGGTTGAAATCTAATGGCAGACGAGATAAACGTTGATGGTTATATAATACTCAGAGACAGGTTTTACACAAAGACACATGAATGGATAAAAATAGAAGGCGACACTGGAACTGTGGGAATAACAGATTATGCCCAGAAAGAACTACAGGACATAACTTATGTAGAGCTTCCAGAGACAGGTATAACTGTTAGTGCGGGAGAGGAAGTCGCTACGGTTGAAAGTGTAAAACACACTTCGCCGATATACTCTCCAGTCACGGGAGAAATAGTGGAAGTAAACGAGATCCTAGAAGACGAGCCTGACACAGTTAACAAGGATCCATACGGCGACGGATGGATCTTCAAGATAAAACTGTCAAAGCCAGACGAGGTTAACTCCCTGCTTTCCCCCGAGGCTTACGCTGAGCTCGTCCGCTCTGAGAAGCAGGGGTAGACTCAGCCTTTATTTTATCCGCTACCTCCAATGCTTTCTCCATAACGTAGAGCCATCTGCCAATGTCCTCCGGCCCTGATCCGGATGAGATTAGCCTCTTGATCGATTTAGCCGAGTACGCGACAAGTTCCTTTAAAACACCCTCAGCTTCAACAAGGGAAGCCTCCTCCTCGCTCCCGACAATCCGGACCTTGCCGTGTATAGGGCATACTATGTCTCCGTTGGGAAGCCTGAAGAGGGGTGAGCCGCAGATGGGACAGGTTTGCTCGAGCATCACAGCCCCACTCTGCATGAGCCTGGCCATCTTCCGTACAAGATCGTCTCTACTTGACGCCAATGCTACCACCGCTCCATAATTTTAGCTATATTATTATATCTCGGGCTTGACATATCTATAAACACTGACACGTAGTTCCGTGGAGGTGTGAACAGTTATGGCCGCCGTTGCGCCAACAGACAATGAGGCCAAGATAAGGTATGTACTCAGCATTCTCATGGGAATAGTGAATGACGCCAACATTCCTAGAAATATTAGGAGAGCCGCCTCGGAGGCTATAAAATACCTTAGAGATACAACCCTCTCTCCAGGTGTGAGGGCAGCTAACGCTGTGAGCGCCTTGGAGGAAGTAAGCCAAGATCCTAATATGCCTATACATGCTAGGACTAGGATTTGGAACGCGATTACTGTTCTCGAGACAATAAAAGACTAAATCTTGAAAAAGCTTCATCAGCCACGGATTATTCCCTCAAAACACTAATACTGTTTACTGGCTTGACTAGGGTGATCCAGCTTATCCAACAGTGAGCCGCTAGGCGGAGATAGCCAAACCCTCAGGGTCAGAGTGAGAGGCATATATGCGACAGCAATAGCATCGCTCCTAGCTATGAACGGCTACATCCTAGCCGATCTCAGCGAAGTTCTACAGTCGAGAATAAACAGGCCTTCAACCAACCTCCCCCCACATGTCACAGTGAAAACCGAACCCGATAAGAGGGATGAGCTTCTAATAATAGGATACCCGTGGCAGTATGGTAAAAACGTTGAGGAAACAATTCTGGAAACGCTTCACTATTCAGTAGTTAGGAGAGGGAGATATGGAATAAATACAGTAGTGTGGGGGGAAAGCCTCGGGGACTGTATGATACTGCTTCCCGGAGGGGAAATTGCTCGGCTCAAACATAAGAACAGCGAGGATGAAGGATGCCCCGGTAAGGGAGAGAAGCTGTTAGTCAGTGTTGTGAGAGAAAAACTCTCACCTAGAGACCAGGTAATCGTTTCAAAAGACGTACGCGTAGTCGGCATGTACAGCATTCTAATAAGCCCAGGCCGAGGCGTCTCCTTCAGCGAGCACATCAGAAGTGATGACAAGAGGCTAGAACTAGCCGAAATCGCGGCCCGTTCCTTGGATCTTAACAGATTCCACGTTAGGTTCAGGAGTAGCTCTAAATTCTCCAGTCCGGATGAAATCGAGAAGGAGCTAGGTAAGCTCAAACAGGAAATGGAGTCCCTTTTAACACTAGGCGAGTCAGCGCCTACACGCGTACTCAGGAGAGGAGAGTACATATCAATAATAACGGTATCCCAACCCGATAAACTAGAACTAGACGAGTTAAGGTCTAAAACGACGCCGACGGTAAAGTTCCATCATACGCTCAAGTCCGGGGGCAAGCT